>VFKY01000060.1 GCA_009885275.1 Verrucomicrobiota bacterium
AACCAGCGCTTTTGTGAAACAGGGGTCATTCACCGCACCAGCTGCTCGGTCTGTGATGTCCACCCTTGCGACCCCGGCACGTAGTTCAGCGCCTGCCAATGATGTCATGGACGTAGCCAGCAGGGCGATGAGAGATAGGGAGGCAGGCAAAAAGAGGCGAATCATACCCAATCACTACAACAGAACCGTGGCATTCTTTCCCATGGCAGGTTCAGTTGGTCACAAAACTATCAGATGTTATGACAAAATGTTACACCAAAGCATGGAGCGCGGATTTCAATCCTCAGCATTGCGCAACACATGGCGGACTGAAGTCCATGCTCCTGTCTCAGTTCATGGTGCCATGCTTCCCCTTAACCGTATGTTTCAATCAACATCTTAGGGTGTGCCCAGCACCTGCTGCAACCACTCTCGCGCCTGCTTGCGCTCGGGAATATCCCGCAGTGTCCATGTGTCGTTGTGATTACGAAAAGGTATTGGCACATAGGTAAATTTCCCCGCGACTCCAGTTTGTTCAAGATAGATGCGAGTAGAATCAATACTGTTCTCCATGCAGATGAACTGGGGTCGATTACCAAGCCGCTTCAATCTCGTCAACGCTGAAGTCTTGTCAGCATTGGCATAAGGCCACGAGGTGGTGACGCCGTCATAATGGCTGTAGCAAACAAACGCGCGCCAGAGTTTTGCGATCTCGTCATCGTGTAAGCCTATATAATTACAGGCGATGGAGCCGCGGGAAAAACCACAGAGGACGATGGCCGAGGTGTCGCCACCATAGCTTTGACAAACGGCTCTCACTGTGGCGAGACAGTAACGCTTTGTTTCTTCAACATCTCCCCACCACGTGGACGCATTCGTTTTTGTGCCGTTCTTGATTTCGATATAGGGCAGGCACAACCAAATAAATCCATGGCCGCCGGAGAGCCCGTAACCGATATTGCTGCCTTCCACCGTTCCTTCAGAGGTGTCGCCATACTTGTTTTTGTAACCACCATTGCCCGCGTATTCCACCAGTATCGGAAACTTCGCGCCCGGTTTCCAATCGACGGGAAGATAGAGCGCATGATGGGCTTGAGTGTTCTCCCACCCCTGTGTGGTCTGCTCTATTCGTTTACCCGCGGCAGGTGCTTCCTTCACCATGGGCGGCGCTGTAAGATCAACCGGCACGCTCGACAGATCCGGCAGTTCTGCGCTTAGCTTCATAGGGAATGAAGCGAGAAGCAGCAGCGTGTATTGCGCAAAGAGGAGATGATGGAGTTTAGTCATTTCATCGCCTTTAAAAATTCCAGTTCAGGATCGGAAACCATCTCACATCGCGATCCTGGGCACAACAAGTATGGGCTTATGATACGATGGCAGACTGAAGTCCACGCCCCATGCTTTTTATACTACTTCGTCTCGCGCCAGAGCCAGCGCATGGTATCAGGAAAGATACTGGCACCGTGTTTGCCGTTGTGTGTGCCTTCACCGAACACAAATTTGTAGTCCCATCCCGCGAACTTAAGCGCGGCAGCCATGTCTTGATTGGCGAGAGGCCAGTTCCCAAACTGGTTGTCAACGTCACCGCTGCCATCTTGAAGAAAGACACGAATATTGCGACGTTGCTCCAAGGTCTTTTGAAGTTCAGGCGTGTTATAAGTGTTCTTTGCCACTTCAAGCTGAGTCTTGCGAATCTGGGCGGGATAAATGTAGCCACCACGAATGTTTGTGAAACTGCCGATGTGACTGACCACTTTGCGGAAAGCATCAGGACGCTCCCATGCGACCACAAAGGCGCATATGCCACCACTGCTGCCACCGACGATGGCGCGTTGTTCCGGGTTATCGGTAAGCTTGTATTGCTTGCTTACTTCGGGAAGAATTTCTTCCATGAGAAAGCGGGCGTAGTCTCCGTTGGGTGTGTCGTATTCAAAGCTGCGGTTGCTCCGTGGTTTATCCTTGGGGTCAGCAGCAGGGAAGTTGCCGGGACTGATGAAAATACCGATGGTTACCGGCATTTCTTTGGAGGCGATCAAGTTATCGAAAACATAGGTGGCGTTGTTGGGCCCAGGCTGCTTTTCATCACCTTTGGAGGCACCACCATCCTGAAAGACCATGACGGCAGCAGGCTTGGTTGCATCGTATTGGGCTGGCACATAGATCCACCAGTCGCGCACGGTGCCTTCATAAATCTTCGAATGCCATTGGGGCATCGGGACGACCTTACCGCGAGGAACACCTTCTTTGGCGAGAGAGTCAGGCCCCAGCACATACTGGTCATCTTGGGGCGCAGCAAGAAGAGCGGTGGCAAAAACAAAGGGAAGAGTAAAACGGAGGAGCATGGGGAAGGATGGAGCTGAAGGATGAGGGATGAGGGATGAAAACGCCGTGCTAGTCTTATGTCTTTCAGTCTTGTATCTTCTGTCGGGAAATCATTGCACCATCTTTTCAAGCAACTTATGGCTGCGATCAAGTGCCTCCCGTTGTTCAGCGGTGACCTCTGGCCAAGCGAGCTTGAGTTTTTTTAATTCGTCTCGCAACACCATGGCTACAAGCAGTCGCATGTTACGCTTGTCATCAGCTGGAATGACATACCAGGGAGCTTGTTTGGTCGCCGTTTTTTTGATCATGTCTTCATAGGCGCTGACGTATTCATCCCAGTGCTCGCTCTCGGCCAGATCGGCTTCGTTGAATTTCCAGTTCTTGGTGTGATCTTCGATGCGAGCAAGAATGCGCTTGGTTTGCTCTTTTTTGGAAACGTTAAGGAAAAACTTCACCACCCTCGTGCCATTGCGGACGAGATGCTTTTCAAGATCACAGATGCTCTCGTAGCGATGATCGAAGAGCGTTTTCATATCATGGAGTTCCTCCTTTGGCAGCCGTTGATATTTGGTGATGATTTCAGGATGCACCTTGCAGATGAGCACTTCTTCATAGTAGCTGCGATTGAAGACTCCGATCTTGCCTCGCGGCGGCAGCTTCCGGGTGGTGCGCCAGAGGAAGTCGTGATTCAGCTCTTCATCGCTCGGACTCTTGAATGAGCTGTCCTCCACTCCCTGTGGATTCACCCCACTGAAGACATGTTCGATGGTGCTGTCTTTTCCTGCGGCATCCGTGGCTTGGAAAATCACCAGCATCGAGTAGCGATTCTGCGCATACATCTGCGATTGCATTTCATGGATGTCCTTTTTCATGGTGGTCATCCTGCTTTGGTAGTCCTGTTTATCGATGTAGAGCTTAGCCGTTTTAGTAGGACTGTTTTTGAGCAGGAGAGGTTGCTTTTGAGGGTAGCAAAAATCGCTGGAGATTGGGAGATTCATGATGAAAAAATGAGCCGGGTGTTTTTTAAAGAGGCCGCTTAATACTAAGATGGCAGACTCTATCGGAATGACAAGAGTTTGGGGGAAAGCCAGGACTTCTGCTGGGTGAGCAGCGAGGCACAGGGCACACCGCCAGTGAAGAGCGGGGCTAAGTCAACACACAGCGCTGTTCCAGACCAAATAAGCGAGCTCTCAGGAAAACATCAGTTCAACAACCGCTCCCTTTTATTATCGCAGCAAAATTCTATGTTAATGATTTGCATCAGCCTGAAGTGATTCAGACGTAAATTTTTATTTATCACTCTGATGTGACGTGGAAAGTTTGTAACTCTTCAGCAGTGAGGGGGCGCCACTGTCCTACCGCTAGATTGCTCGGCAGTTTGATGCTGCCGATGCTTTCGCGATGCAGGCTTATGACGCGGTTGTTCACACGGTGGAACATGCGTTTGACTTGATGGTAGCGACCTTCGTAAAGCGTTAGTCGCGCATGATGCTTATCAAGAATGATGAGCCGCGCAGGCAGGGTAGTTAGGTCTTCAGTGTGAAAATAGAAGCCCTCAGCAAATGCGGCAACAGCTTCGAGGGCGATCGGTTCAGAGGTTTCGACGAGATAGACCTTAGGCACTTTTTTGTCCGGAGTCATGAGGCGTTTCGACCAGCGACCGTCGTTGGTCAGTAACACCAATCCTGAGGTGTTGCGGTCGAGTCGGCCGGCGATATGTAGCGTGGATCTATCGGGATCGTCGATTAAATCAAGAATGGTGGGGTGAGTGTCATCCATTGTAGCGCTGAGGTATCCCATCGGTTTGTGCAGCATTAGATAGATTGCCCGCTCAGATTCTTGAATCACTCGCGTGTCCAGTTCAATGCGCGAGAAGCGATTCACCTCACGCGTGCCATCGGTGACCAGATTGCCATCCACGCTGACGCGCTTCTCCATGAGCAGGCGACGAGCGTTTTTTCCGCCCATGGCGTCATGCTTGGCGAGGAAGCGGTCGAGTTTCATGCAGGGTTATTCATTCACGCTATCGGGGCTATTCGCGATTAAAATTGTGTATCGTATTGAAAGCCGGTCGAGTTCCGCCAATGTCTGTGACTCATGGAGCAATCTACTCAGCAACAAGAAATGACGGATGGCCGTAGTTTTGCATTTTTCGATCTCGATCATACTTTGTTGCCCTTTGATACACAGGCCATGTTTTGCAATTTTGTGTTGCAGCAAGAACGCCTGCGCTCGTTCTACATGCTTGGATTTTTACCCATAGCGATATTGCGTGCTTTCAAGCTGGTGCGAACCGTCACCGCAAAGCGGGCTTTCATGGGATACCTGACCGGTATGGACCGGGAAACCCTCCGTAGTAGGGCGCGGGACTTTGCGGAAAAGGTCGTCAAACCACAGATATATCCCGAGTTGCTGACCATCATCGAAGAGCACCGGAGGCTCGGCCGCGTCTTGGTTCTAAACACCGCCAGCCCCGATTTCTATCCACATGAAATTGCTCGTATCTTTGGATTTGATCATTGTGTTGCCACCAAAATCGAGCCGCATGATCCCATGCCCTTTATGCCGGTGGTGATCGGTAGTAATAATAAGCGCGAAGCCAAGATCGAAGCGATGCGTCGGGAGCTTCCTGTGGTCGCTGGAGCGACAGAGCAGCAATTGAAAGATTCGTGGTCGTATTCAGATAGTGCTGCGGATTTGCCTCTGTTGGAGTTCGCTGGCCATGCCGTGTTGATTCATCCTAATGCAAAATTGGCCGCGATTGGTGCGGAGCGTGGTTGGCAAGTTTTGAGGCCAAAGCGGCCCTATGGTAGCAGGGTTGGTGATATCCTTTGTTCACTGAAGCAGGCTTTGGGATTTTATCGGTATTGACAGGATATGACGATGTTATGACAGAAAATAGGCTGCGATTCCGTTTGCTCATGCGACACAATCTCAATAGATTCCACCTTAATCGTTCGTTGTAGTAAGTAAGAAGCCTTTCTTTAATCATGTCTGTCACCACCATCCTTTCTGATCTTGCTGTTGGTAATACGGCGGTGATTCAAGACATGCCTACTGGGCACGATGCGCATCTTACGCGGTTGCGAGAGCTAGGTTTGGTGCCAGGCACAAGAGTGCGCCTCGTACGACGTGCGCCTTTGGGGGATCCTATTGAAATATCGGTGAGAGGTTCTCGGATCGCGATGAGGTGCAGTGAAGCTCAGCATATCAAAATTTTGACCGAGTAATGTATGTCCGCTGTGGTCACAGAAACTAATAGCCAAGTATCAGGAGACACTTCATCCCGTGAGACACTCGTTGCGCTGGTGGGGAATCCCAATTGCGGTAAAAGTACGCTTTTTAATATCCTCACGGGGCTGAAACAAAAAGTCGCCAACTATCCAGGCGTTACCGTAGAAAAACGTGAAGGGACTTGTTTTTCTCAGCATGGGAAAAAGATGCGTCTGATCGACCTTCCTGGGGCTTACAGTCTGAATGCTCGTTCCCCTGATGAAGCAGTCGTGCGTGATGTTTTGATGGGAAGACGTCATGACACACCCCGTCCTGATGTCGTAGTGTTGGTGGCTGACGCTTCTAATTTGGAGCGCAATCTATACTTGGCCACGCAAGTTTTGGAATTGGGGCTGCCTGCCATTCTTGTGCTAAACATGATGGACATTGCGGATGCCAAGCAGTGGCGCATTGATCTGGCTCTTTTGAGTGAAAGGCTCGGGGTGCCCGTCATTCCAATGCAGGCCACAGCGGAAAAGGGGATCATTGAGTTGAAGGCGGCGATGAGTCGTAAGCTTGCAAGTCCACCTTTGCGGCATCCTCCAATTCCAGCTGAAATTTATGCAACTTTGGATTTAGTGAGACAAGAGTTGGTCGGTACAGGTGCCCTGCATAACTTTGGTGGACTGCTCGAACCGCTCTACCTTATTTCCGATCACGACCCGGAGCACTATGGAATTGATGATGCACATTTGAGTCGGATCACGGCGGGGCATGATGCCTTGGAGAAACAGTTTCCCGGTTGGGAAGATGTATTAGTGGCGGCAAGGTATGAGTCCATCGAGAAGCTTTTACACGATGTATTGCGTCGCCCTGAACGCGAAGAAAGCACGCTGACCGATAAGCTTGATGCCGTTCTGCTGCATCCGTTTTGGGGATGGGCTTGCTTACTGGGCTTTTTGGGATTGGTTTTTTATAGCATCTTCTCGCTCGCCGAGGGGCCGATGGGTTGGATTGATGACGCAACAGGATTTGTTGGTGACTGGGTGGAAACAAAGATGCCAGAAGGAGATTTGCGTGACCTAATGGTGAACGGAGTCATTGCTGGTGTTGGTGGTGTGGTGATCTTCTTGCCTCAGATTCTCATCCTCTTTTTCTTCATCGGACTGATGGAGGACACGGGGTACATGTCGCGTGTCGCCTTCATCGTGGATCGTCTCATGTCGAAGGTTGGATTGAATGGACGATCTTTTGTCCCGTTTTTAAGCTCCTACGCCTGTGCCGTGCCCGGGATCATGGCCACACGCACGATTGCCAGCGTGAAGGATCGGCTCATCACTATTCTTATCGTGCCGTTGGCGAGTTGTTCCGCGCGCGTGCCGGTATACTTATTACTTATCGCTACCCTCGTGCCCTCCACCGCGGTGTCCACGGGAGTGAAGGTGCTTATCATGCTCTCGATGTATGCACTGGGAACCTTTGGAGCCTTTGGATTTGCCTGGCTCTTTAATCGCACGCTGATGAAGGGGCAGAGCGCCTTGATGGTCTTGGAAATGCCGAGTTATAAGCGCCCCGCCGTGAAGACTATTTTGCTCTACATGCTGGAGCGCGCCAGGCTCTTCCTGATGCGGGCCGGCACGGTCATCATGGGATTATCTATTCTTCTGTGGGCAGCGATGACCTATCCCAAGAGCGAGGGGGACGAGTCTTCGCGACTAGCGCACAGTCTAGCTGGGAAGGCCGGACATGTCATTGAACCTATCATCAAGCCTCTAGGGTTCGACTGGAAGATCGGCATCGGCCTGATCGCCAGCTTTGCTGCACGTGAAGTGTTTGTCAGCACCATGGGCATTATCTACGCGGTGGAAAGCAGTGATGACGATACAACGTCTCTCCGCGAACACATGCGGGCGGAGCAATGGCCGAACGGCAAACCTGTCTATACGCCACTCGTTTGCGTCAGCTTGATGGTTTTTTTTGTTTTCGCCATGCAATGTCTGAGCACGGTCGCGGTCGTCAAAAGAGAGACCAATGGATGGAAGTGGCCGCTCTTCCAGATCGCCTACATGACCGGTGCCGCCTATCTCGCGAGCTTGTTGGTCTATCAGGGAGGGACGTTGCTTGGCTTCTGACGTGATGAATCAAGACTGGCAAAGTTGGGCAGCAATCGGAGTGGTGATATTCACCATCATCATCTTCCTCGCGCGCTCCCTCCGCAAAAAGAAGAAGGGCGGCGGCTGTTCGAACTGCTCCGGCTCCAAGGCTCCACCGAAACTGTGACGCTGTGTTGATTCGTTCAAAACGCTTCCATAACGGTCGTTTCATTTGATCACACCTTGCCGGTGAGGACATATTCCGATTACGTTTGCCTCCGCTGGCTGAAATAAAAGACAGATTTCAATCCTTGTTTCACTTTGAAATAAAACGGCTAAAAAGTTTAATTTTGGCTCGCAAAATGTAAGAAATGTTTCAATCTACCCCTATCAATTAAATAAAACGCCTAAAAACTTTCATTATGCAGCGCGGTCTCACTGGATATTACTTGCCCATCAGCAGTGCTGGGGAGTCTGCGCGAGCATTTATTCCCCAGCCATTGCCCCCCGATCCTCCTCTTCAGATTGATGGCGAATTGGGGGCGCTTTTGGATGCCGCCTCTACTGCATTGGGGCGTCTGGATGGTATTTCCTTATTGTTGCCCGATCCCGGCTTGTTTCTTTACACGTATGTCAGAAAAGAAGCGGTGCTTTCCTCACAAATTGAAGGCACCCAGTCGTCGCTCTCTGACTTATTGAGCCACGAGTTGGAAAATGCGCCTGCAGGTTTGCGACAAGATGCTTCAGAAGTCTCTTGTTATGTGGATGCCATGCAACAAGGCCTGGCACTCTTGAAGAAAGGCGAACCTCTCTCTCTGCGTCTCATTCGGGAGATTCATCTTGTGCTGCTTTCCCATGGGCGAGGGAGCGCGAAAATGCCTGGTGAATTTCGCACCAGTCAAAACTGGATCGGCGGCTCGCGTCCTGACAACGCCCGATTTGTTCCACCACCACCTGATCATCTCATTGAGGTCATGGGCACGCTCGAGCTCTTTCTTCATGATAGACCTGTAAAGACTCGGCCATTGTTGAAGGCGGCTCTCGCCCACGTTCAATTCGAGACCATCCACCCCTTTCTCGATGGCAATGGCCGTCTCGGGCGCCTCCTCATCACTTTCATTCTTTGTGCGGAAGGCGTGTTGGATGCACCCTTACTCTATCTTTCTCTTTACCTCAAAAAACACCGAGATGAATACTATCGCCTTCTTCAAGAAGTTCGGCAAAATGGTGATTGGGAAGAATGGCTCACTTTCTTTCTGACCGGAGTGCTGGAGACTTCTCGCGCCGCCACTCAGACTGCGCGAGAATTGCTCCGGCTCTTTGAACAAGATGCCATAATTTTACGCTCCGAGGCCGCCTCTGTCAGTCGTCTTCACCATCATCTTCAGCGTCGCCCGATTGTCAGCGTGGCCGAAACTGCAAAAGCTATCAGTGTATCAGTACCTACCGCAAATAAGGCACTCTCTACCTTAGAAAGCCTGGGCATCATCCACGAGATCACAGGTCAATCTTACCGAAAAATCTTTTCTTACCGCGCTTACCTTGAAATATTAAACGCCGACACACTATAAGGCTGAGTGGTTGCATTTTTTCATTATTCTGTTCACAAAAACGCTGACAGAGGACTCGTTGCAGAAGCGAGTTCGCTGGCATCGGTCAGTCCAATTTCATAGGCGGCGCGCCCGGCTTCGGTGGCGGCTTTGAAGGCTTGGCCCATACGTGCAGGATCACTGGCGACGGCGATAGCGGTATTCACGAGGACGGCATCCGCTCCCATCTCCATGGCTTCGGAGGCGTGACTTGGAGCGCCGATACCAGCATCGACCACCACAGGAACAATGGCTTGCTCGATGATGATTTCAATTTGCCGACGGGTTGAGATTCCTTGATGGGAACCGATGGGGGAGCCTAACGGCATGACAGTGGCGGTGCCGATGTCTTGTAAACGTTTGGCCAATACAGGATCAGCATTGATGTAGGGCAGGACGATAAATCCTTCTTTGACGAGGATTTCAGCAGCTTTGAAAGTCTCAATGGGATCGGGCAGAAGATAGCGCGGATCAGGATGTATTTCCAGTTTCACCCAATTGGGTAAGCCTGCGGCCACCGCGAGTCGAGCAAGCCGGACGGCTTCCTCGGCATTCATGGCGCCACTGGTGTTGGGCAGCAAGAGGTAGCGCTCTGGGGAGATGAACTCTAAAATGTTGGCAAAGGGATCTTTTTTTCCGGTGAGATCAGCGCGTCGCAGGGCTACGGTCACGATCTCGCAACCGCTGGATTCCAGTGCATCGCGCATCAGTTCACCGGAGGCGAACTTGCCTGTGCCGAGCATGAGACGGGAATTGAACTGGCGACCAGCGATGATGAGGGGGCTGTTTTGCATCGAGTTAATAACTAGAGCTGCACGCAACGCAGAAGTTCGTCCACGGGTTGTTGAATGCCGATATAGAAGTCGCCGAACTCACCATACTTAGCTGTGACTTCGTCGAAACGCATTTGATAAACGATGCCCTTCACGTGGAAGGTGTCGTGCGCCAGAAGCGTAACTCCCCATTCCATCGTGTCGAGTCCAGTGGAACCGGTGATGAGTTGGCGAATCTTACCATGCCATTGGCGACCGATGCGGGCATGCCCCTGCATGAGCTCCTTTCGGGCTTCGTGATCGAGATGATACCAGTTGTTGCCATCATTGCGGCGTTTGCTCATGGGGTAGAAACAAACGACCTGCCAGTCAGCCATGTTTGGGTAGAGGCGGTCGGCGTTGTATTTCTTGATGCGCTCACGCCATTCGGTGAGACGCAGTTCGAGGACGTCATTACCGTCGAGGTCATTCGGACTTAAGACCATGCCGGTGTTTTGTTCCGGTGCTTTCTTCAACTCTTCGATAAGTTCTTTTTTGTATTCTTCTTCACTGGTGGTGTATTCGCTAAGCTCCGTCATGGATAGGTAGCTGTAGGCTGGTTGAAGGATATCTGGACCGAGGGAGAGCGTGAGTTCCTTTTCAAAGCGGTTCGCATCGTGCAAGTCGGGGGTCAGCAGCATGAATCCTATGTCAGCCTTGGGGGTGACAACGCTGAAGATGAGCAATTGCGTTTGAGGATGAGAACGAATGGTTTGCAATAGCTCGCTGAAATTTGTCTTGGCCTCCCGTTGTTCTTCGCTGCTCATCATCCGCCAGAGGCCGTGATCAATCGAGTAAAAGAGATGCAGCACATGAAGTCCTTCCGCTGGAATGAGGGTGTTCTTGGTCTGAGTGGGAGAGTTTGGGAATGGTGTTGTGGACATTTTTTGGGAGGGCTTGAGGGTAGAATTGAATATGTGGGAAAGGGTGATCTAAGCGAGCTTTCGGTGTTTTTCAAAAAAAGGTTTGAATCAGGCACAGTGTCCGCTACTTATCTGGCCCGCAATCACCCCCTATAACCATGGCAGACGCAGCAAATAAGTATTCTCAAAATATCACTGGGAAATTTTACGTGGACGATCAGTGCATCGACTGTGACCTATGTCGCGAGACAGCACCCGCAAACTTTACCCGTGATGATGACGGGGGACATAGTTATGTATTCAAGCAGGCCGAGAATGAAGCTGAGCAGGCGCTTTGCGATGAAGCCATGGCTGGTTGCCCTGTAGAAGCCATTGGCAGTGATGGAGAGTAATGCATCGCTGAGTACCAATTTCTTTGTTTAATCACGCTTTGCAAAAGGCGTGATTTTTTTATGGGGCGTAATGCTCATTTAGCTGATAGGGTTCTCTTTATGCGTTTCGTCACGCGCCATCAACGTCTCCGTCATCACCTTATCGCCGATTGGCGTGGCGTGGAGGATGGTCCATTGATCGACAGTCCGGCGGTAGGGCTGGGGTCGCTCATTCCTGAAATATTAAAGACGTGGAAGCTTGATGAACGCCTCCATGAAGAGGAGTTGTCCTCAGCATGGCGGGAGACGGTTGGGGATTTTATTGCCCAGCACACAGCGCCCGATAGTTTGAAGCGAGGCGTTCTTACGGTTCGGATTTTGCAGCCTACGATTCACCACACGCTGATGATGGAAAAGGGCAGACTTTTGAAGCGGATGCAGGAGCGTTTTGGAAAGGACACGGTGCGGGAGGTTCGCTTCCGTCACGGATAATTTCATCATGATTTGGCCTGAATTTCTCCAAGTTAGTCGTATCCGTGCCATTGAGGAATCGGATTCAGAGACTTGTGTTTGGGACAGAGATACCCTGCGCGAAGTAAATGTGGAAATGGCGAAAGCCGCGGGAGGGGATTCTGAACGCTTTCTGAGCAATCGCGCCTCATGGCTCGCGGCGAGAGTAAAAGTGGCATCAATCGTGCCAGCGTTGAGCTGTCAGGAGTTGCCATCCTGGCTGGGTACGACGGGATGGTTGATGGCTTTTATTGCAGGTTGGTGGCTTGCCGCACTGGGGCAGGAGAGTGAGATCAATCTGCTCGCCTTACCACTGATCGGTATTTTGGTTTGGAATGGAGGAGTGGTGATGTTGAGTGTGTTGACCAGTTTCAGTAAAGATAAGACCTCCTCTGTAGCACAAATTATTGAGCATTGGTTGCAGCGTTTCGGTGGCCCCGCCGTATCCGGAGCTTCCGACACTTCTCTGGAGGCTGCTAGTCGCAGAAGATTTAGAGAGCTAACTCAGTCGGTGTGGTTGCGTCATTTCAGTTGTAGTTTCAAAGCGTGGCTTCACCTCGGTGCTGCGCTTTTGGCGTTGGGTAGTATTTCTGGCATGTATGCTCGCGGATGGTCGAAGGAGTATCGCGCAGTCTGGGAGAGTACTTTGTTAGATGAAGCGGGAGCTCAGTTGTTTTTAGGAACGTTATTTACGCCTGCGGCAAAAGTTACAGGAATGGTGATTCCGAAGGAGCAATTGCCGGAGATGCGTCGTCGGCCTGAAAATGTTGTTTCTCGATCTGGTCCTGCATTGCCGTGGATTCATCTGTATGCCACAACCTTGGGGTTGTTTGTCATGATTCCGAGAGGCTTTTTGGTGCTGTTAGAATTAAATCGCGCTCAAAGAACATCGCGGCAAGTCCTTAAAGATGAAGACTGGCAGTCCTATGTGGAGAGGCTTCTGGCTTGCGCAGAAGGTGAAGGCGCAGTGGTGGAAATATTGACTTACGGATTACCGTTGAGTGATGAGTCGCAGGATCGATGGCGTTTGTGGGCAAAAAAACAATGGCGCGATATCGGACGTGCGGAATTTTGCGCGGTGCCGGTGGGAGGCGAAGCAGATTTTGTAAAGGACTGGCAACCCTCGACGACGCGGGTGTTGATTATCTTCAATCTTGCGGGAACTCCAGAAGTGGAGGTTCATCGCTGGCTCGCTGAGGCGCTCTTGGAGCGTAAATCGAGATCAATGATGCTCTTGGCGCTGGATGAAACCGAATTAATAAAACGCTGGGCAGGATTCGCTGATGCCAGGCAACGGCTTACTGAGCGGGAGAATTCATGGCGGCAAATGATGCGAGGGCTGGCGCTTAGTTTTCTTGAGATCGATAAACGCAACGCGGTTTGATGCTGCTTCGTTGACGAAACCCAGCCATGAAGTAGACAATTTACGGTGCCAACTACTGTTACTCTTAGTTTAATTTCTCACACCAATGCTGGTAAAACCACATTGGCGCGCACGCTGTTGCGTCGGGATGTTGGAGAAGTGCGGGATGCCGCCCACGTCACGATTTTCAATGAAGCGCATGCGTTGATAAATGTGGGTGATGTTGCGCTCGTTTTGTGGGATACCCCTGGTTTTGGCGATTCCGCACGCTTACTCAAGCGCTTGCAAAGAGTGGATCGTCCGATGTTCTGGTTTTTTAATCAGGTGTGGGATCGCCTTACTGACAAACCGCTATGGTGCAGTCAGCAGGCATTGCGCAATGTGCGCGAAGAAGCTGATGTGGTTTTGTATCTTGTAAATGCGAGTGAGAGTTTGGTGGGCGGAACTTTCGTAGAGCCTGAAATGGAGATACTTGACTGGCTTGGCAAACCCGTGGTGGTGTTGTTGAATCAGACCGGCGCACCGCGACCTGCCGAGGAGGAAGCAGCAGAAGAATTTCTCTGGCGAGATCACCTCACCAAGTTTCCCATCGTCAGTAGCGTCATTAATATGGATGCCTTCTCCCGTTGCTGGGTGCAGGAAGGGGAATTGATGCATACCATTTCGGCAGTATTGACGGGAGCAAAGCGAGAGGCATTTGAGAAGCTTAGCGATGCTTGGACAGAGAGAAATGAAGCGGTCTTCGCTCGTTCGATGCAGGCGCTAGCCAATCAATTGATGGCCAATGCTCTTGATGGAGTTGCTGTTAAAACAGAATCATTTTTGCAGAAGCTAGGATTTAATCGAGGGTCCATTGAGTCTGACTGGAGTGAAGCACGGCAGAAGTTAAGTGAATCCCTGGCGATGCGAGCTGAGCAGGCGATGAATGAGCTTATTGTTTTGCACTCGCTTGAAGGACACGATGAGACAGCGGCTTTGCTGGGGGCGCGGCGTGATTTTGCAGAGCCCAAGCAGGTGGAGGCTGCAGTTTGGAGTGCCGTAAGTGGTATTGCTACTGGGGCGCTGGCAGGATTGATTGTTGACCTCAAGGCCGGTGGACTCACGTTCGGAGGAGGAGCATTACTGGGGGGGCTTAGCGGAGGGTTCAGTGCTTATGCCTTGATCAAGACCTATCATCTCGTGCGTGCTGACGACAATAAGCTTCACTGGTCAGGTGAGCATTTTCGAGAACAAGTAAAACTCGCATTGCTCTCTTATCTCGCAGTGTCGCACTTTGGGCGAGGTCGTGGAACCTGGAAACGTGATCCGCGCCCAGCGCACTGGCAAGAGAGTGTGAATATGTTAATAGATGAATGGAGAGATAAAGTGGAATTCGTCTGGAAGCGTTCTCTGCGCAGTGACGTCTCAGTCTCTCGAGTGAATGAAGAGATGCTCATCATGATGACTGATCTCGGGAATGAAATACTCCGGCGATTGTATCCCCCAGCGGCTACACCTGATACTTAAACGTCGTAATGAAGCGGTTATGAAATGTGCGGACATTTCATGAGCAAAAAAAAGCTCTCCGGCCTTGCGACCGGAGAGCTTGCGATCCAGCAACCAATACGAGGATCGAACGAAAAGGAATCAGCAAACCGGGCTGGACCCATTCAGACTGCCAAACAAATGTCCGCAGACTGCATTAATCTTAAAATCTTTTGGGACAACGTCAATGCGGAGTCCTTACTTTTTCAAAAACAGTTTCAAAAATATAATTACCATAATAAATTGCTGGCTTTTAGCTAAAAATTTTAGCATTTTACCGATTGACAGGCTTTTGGATTTTTTAAATGCGGCAAAAAAGATATAAAATGCATGAAAAGACTGTCCAAATTCTATATTTCTGGTGGTCTGTTCTGACATTCTTGTTTTTGCCGTCCAATTTCTCAATGCGTTCCTACACAATGATACATTTTGCGGTTTTCACGCGTTATATCGGGCCGGTCCCGAGTATTCACTAACTCGCTAAATTTCAAATTATACAATACAACTATGATCACTAAAAAATGTATTTATAGCTTCTTAACTTTTGTGGCTATGACGATTTGCAGCCCGGCTGAGCAGAAAACGACAAGCGCAGATAATAAGCCAAAAAACTTAGTGTCAGCAGTGGAGTCAAAAAAAGAATCTGTGAAGGTTGCGGCGAAAGAGTCATCAATTGCCGGGGTTACCAAGTCTGATGTGACAGCGGTAGAAAATCATAATTGGTCGAGCTGGCGTGGTCCATTGCAGACCGGTGTCTCGACTGAGCACTATAAAGACGGTAAGCTTAATCCAGTGCCGGCATGGGTCTATGATACCAAGGGACGTGGCGCACCTGTCGTATGTGATGGCAAACTATTCACATGGGGCTATCGCGGTGAAACTTCCGAGCTAGTGGAAGTCTTAAGTTGCCTTGACGCTAAAACGGGCAAGAAAATATGGGAACATGAGTTCAAGGATTTCCTCAGTGACACAGTTTACGACAGGTACACGATAGGTGCTCCGACTGTCGATCCTGAGACTAAGCGTGTCTACCTGACCACTCACTATGGTTTGTTTATGAGCTTTGATTTCGAGGGTAAGGAGATCTTCCGTATTTCGATGATGGAAGATTTTGGCCGTATGAGTTTTCCAAACTCCCGTGTCGGCAGTGTTTCGATTGAGAGTGATCTTGCTATCCTTCATTGTATTTCTTCAAATTGGGGAGCCGACGGCCCTGCAGCGGATCGCTTCTACGCTTTCGATAAAATGACGGGCGAACTTGTTTGGTGGTCCATGCCGGGCGTGTCACCTCCGGTGGATAGCTCGTTTTCGACTCCTGTATTTGAAACACGCGACGGAAAACGCGTTTTCTATTCAGGCACTGGCTGCGGTAATGTCGTCTGTGTCAATGCTCGCAATGGTAAGCCCTTGTGGCGTTGGCAGGCATGTAAGAATGGTGTGAATGCATCGGTGTTATTATACAAAGGCAGTCTAATTTCTGTGCATGGTGATGAGAACGTGGATACTTCCGACAAAGGACGAATGGCGGCTATTAAGCTTCCTGAAAAACTAGCCCCCGCGGCACCTGGAGCGGAAAACAATGTGCTAGAACCGAGTGCCGAAGTTTGGCGCAATCCCATTGGCAGCAGTAACGGATCGCCCGTTCTTGTTGGGAATCAGATTTACCAGCTTGATGACACTGGCGTGCTCAATGCGGTTAATGCAGATACGGGTGTGATTGAATGGACTAAAAAAGTAGCCACAGCAAACGTTCACGCCTCCATCACGTTTGCTGATGGATTGATTTATGCGGCACTATTAGATGGTAGGTTGGCGATCTTGAAGCCCGGTGATAAAGACGCTGAACTGGTGCAGGAAGTAAAGCTGAGTGGACAGTGCATAGGCACTCCAGTCATTTCCAACGGACTTCTCTATGTTCATACTACCGACAAGTTTTATTGTTTTACTATCGAGAACAGCGGCATCACTTGGGATAAGGTGCCAGCACCTGAAATCCCTCAAGCAGGACCTGCAGCAGCATTGCAGATCATTCCCACGGAAGTGGTTCTCACTCCAGGTACATCGGCGAAATTTCGCATTCGCAGTTTGGATAAAAATGGTTTTGTTGTCAACGAAGCAGTGAAAGCGACATGGGAGTCATTCATTCCTCCAACCGCAAAAGTGAAAAGTACATTGGATGCGAAGTTCAACGATGCTGGTGAATTGGTCGCAGCACCTGACGCCAAGCTTTCCGCAGGTGCATTCAAGGCAACAGCAGAGGGGGGTATTTTTAGCACCATTCGCGGCCGTGTATTACAAAACCTTCCCATCGCCATGGATTTTGAAAGCTATGAGTTGAATGAGGATCAACCGACAGAAGGGCTCAAATTTGCCTATCCACCTCTGCCTTGGATCGGTGCTCGCTTCAAGTTCGACGTGCGTGATATCAATGGCCAAAAGGTTTTTGCTAAAACATTTGATCGCATCCTCTTTCAACGCGCCACCACATTTATCGCACCATCAAATCTCTCGAACTACACGATACAAGCCGATGTTATGACAGATGGAAGTGCGCGTGTGAAATCAGACATCGGCCTCTATAATCAGCGCTATCTCATCACCCTACGTGGGAACGCGAACCAGTTGGAAGTTAGTTCCAATCTGGAGAGACTCAAAGAAGTAGTGCCTTTCAAGATGACGGTAAACACTTGGTATGTATTGAAGACACGAGTCGATGTGAGCGCTGATGGCAGTGGTGTCGTTCGTGCCAAGGTATGGGATAAGGCCCAGCCAGAACCGGAAGCCTGGACGATGGAAGTGAAAGTCGCGATGGCTCACAAAAACGGTTCTCCCGGTTTGTTTAGTTTCACGCCACTCAATCAGAAGCGCGCCTATCTCGACAATGTCTCTGTGACTCCAAACAAATAAAAAATTTCAACTCAATACCAAACAAAACGCACGATGAAGAAATACACACTGATCATATTTGCTGCCGCTTTAGTCTCAGGTTGTCTGCATGCCGCTGACTACCCACAATGGGGCGGTCAGAATTATCGGAATATGGTATCTGACGAAAAAGGACTACCCGTGGATATCAATCCTGGGAAAAAACTTGGTCCCAAGGCTGCACCCAAAACAGCCGGTCGGCTTCGTCCCGATGCAGAAGAAGCCAATGCAGCGCCTGGTGCTGAAGATATTGACATGGCTACTACCAAAAACTGCCTCTGGGTGGCAAAGCTTGGCTCACAGACTTATGGCGCACCGATCATAGCGGATGGTAAGGTTTATATTGGAACAAATAATGAAAGCCCCCGCAACGGTGCTCATATTGGCGACCGCGGAATTGTGATGTGTTTTGAAGAAAAGACGGGGAAGTTTCTCTGGCAACTCGTCAGCCCAAAAATGGGGACAGGGAAAGTGAATGATTGGGAATATCTTGGCATCTGTGGCTCTCCAACCATCGTTGGCGATCGCGGTTATGTCCCGGGCAATCGTTGTCAGATCATCTGTTTCGATACCGCTGGTATGGCCAACGGAAATCAAGGCATGCAAGATGAGGCGGCTTTCATGGCGGCTCTCGGACCTGACGGTAAACCTGTACCGGTTCAGCCTGGCGCTAAGGATGCGGATATCATCTGGGTCTATGACATGTATAAAGAGCTTGGTGTGTTCCAGCACAATGCCACCTCGGGTTATCCTCTTGTCGTCGGTGACAAAGTTTTCGTTCCGACCTGTAACGGAGTGGACTGGACGCATACCAATATCCCTGCACCGAACGCACCGAGTTTCATCATGCTGGACGCGAAGACTGGTACGCTTCTCGGTGAAATGGATCACACTGCAAGTGCCCGAGTACTGCATTGTTCATGGTCTTCTGCCATCGAAGTAAAAGTAAAAGAGCAACAGCAGATCGTCTTTGCCGCGGGTGATGGATGGATGTACGGCATGGCCCCTGAGACAAAAAAGGATGCTGACGGTCTGGACATTCTCAAAGAGTACTGGCGCTATGACGCCAACCCCCCCGAATACCGTAAAGATGATAGTGGCAAACCCCGCAAGTATGCTGAATTCGACGGACCCAGTGAAATCATCGCCACCCCTGTATTCTACGATGGCCTTGTCTATGTGCCGATTGGTCAAGATCCTGAGCACGGTGAAGGGCTCGGTATGTTGAGTGCTATTGACCCCACGATGACAGGTGATATCAGCGGCAAGGCAGTTTGGACTTTTAAGGGTATTGAGCGTTCCATCAGCACCCCGGCGATCAAGGATGGGCTGATTTATCTTAGTGATTACACAGGTCGTATGTTTTGTATTGATGCGAAAACCGGCAAGGAACATTGGAAGTATGACACCAAAGGACACATCTGGTGCAGTCCAGTGGTTGCCGATGGTAAAATATATATTGGAAATGAAGAGGGTGAGCTTTTCATTCTTGCTGAGGGCAAGGAGATGAAGGAGCTCGCCACCGTTGAGTTTCCCGCACCCCTTATGGGCGGAATTTCTGTTGCCAATGGCGTCCTATACGTCGCTTCACATACCCATCTTTATGCCTTCAAAGAAGGTGCCAAGGGCGTGGCCAAAAATTAATCAACTGATCAAACTTCATTTCGCCTTCATTCGTATTTCAAACTGTCTATGAACTCTCAAGAACAACTCGATAATCATCTTCGCGAAATCATTCAATGGCATTTCTCACCTGAAACAGGTTGCCCCTTTTGGCTTGAGTGGATGTCAAAAAACTTTGATCCCCGTAAGGTGATCAAAACAATTGAAGATGTAAAAAAGTTTCCGCATTTCGAAGACGAATGGCTCCGTGATCTCCAGCCTGAAGTTTGGATACCCGCGGCTTATAAAGGTCGCCCCTTTAACATTTTTGAAACTGGCGGCACCACTGGCATGCCCAAGCAGCGTATCGGTTGGGAAGATTATAAAACAGACTACAGTGAATTTTCTGAGAAGATCAGCGACGAGCATTTTCCGCGTGGTGGTGCTTGGCTCATGATGGGGCCTACGGGTCCTCGGCGTCTTCGCCTCGCCATCGAGCATCTCGCCAATGTTCGTGGTTCTTCCTGTTATTTCATTGATCTTGATCCTCGTTTTGTGAAGAAGCTGATAACGAATAAACAGTTTGATGTGGCTAAGCAATACATGGAACACGTGGCTGATCAGGCTGCGATCATCTTAAAAAATCGCAAAGTCAGCGGTCTTTTTACCACACCGAAATTGCTCGAAGCATTATCTGAAAAAGTTGATATCTATGCGTCTGGTATTCGTGGTGTTTTCTGTGGTGGCACGACGATGTTGCCCCAGTATGTGCGCTTTATTGTAGAAGAAGTATTAGAGAATCGGATTGGCTTCTACCCCACTTATGGCAACACCCTGATGGGACTAGCCGCGAGTGTGCCGCTTACTCCGGAAGACAAATACTCGATTACTTACTACGCCCCGCAGCCTCGCGCTGTGCTCCGTGTGGTGAATCCCGAGAAGACCGAGGATACGGTGGAGTATGACACTTGGGGGCGAGTGGAGTTGACCACGATGACGAAGGAATTCTTTATGCCACGTTTTCTTGAGCGTGATGAAGCTTTGCGTCGCAAGCCGCGCGCACCCTACACTTGGGACGGGGTCGCTGAAGTGCGTCCTTTTGGAGCCATGGAAAACAAGATCGTGGAGGGAGTTTATTGAGCCATGTCGTTACCGCATCTTCCCGCTCTGCGCAAAGGTAAGCCCTACGAAAGTCTCGATAAAACAGAAGTCAAAGATCACCGCACTGGTGAGATCTTGGCTACAGTCAGTCAGGTTGGCGCAGGTATTTTGCGCAAGGATTTGAGTCGTATTGGTGAAGCTCGTGACGACCTTCGTAAGTTCACCGTGGAGCAATTGATTGCCATTTCTGCAAAGGCTGGCGACTTGTTTCTTAATGCTGAACTGACGTTTGGCGATCAAGGACACCTTCAAACACCGCAGCAATACACGGAGACGCTTAGTCGTACCAGCGGTCTTCCGCATGTCATGGTGAAGCGCAACATGGCCAAAATTGCTGACGCGCTTTTTAACATGCGCACCGTGCTCAACGGACTGACTCGCGGGCTGGACATGAGTATCATTGACATTGGGTATGGAGAACAAGCGGGATGCCCTGTGAGTTATTATCCCACTACGAATGCCTTGGGCTTAGTCATGCCGAGTAACTCGCCAGCTGTGAATTCGCTCTGGTTGCCAGCCATCGCACTCAAAACCCCGGTCATTATCAAGCCCGGTCGCGAAGAACCGTGGACGCCCTATCGTTTGATTCAGGCATTCATTGCAGCAGGCGCACCCGCATCTGCCTTTGGGTTTTATCCGACAGATCACGAAGGTTCAGGTGAAGTGATGAAGACTTGTGGGCGCGCTTTGATTTTTGGCGATGCCAATACAGTTGCTCAATATAAGGACAATCCGAAATTTGAATGTCATGGTCCGGGCTTTAGCAAGGTTCTTATAGGTGAAGATGAAATTGAACGCTGGCCGGAGTTCATCGATGTTATCGCAGGCTCTATAGCTGACAATGGCGGACGCTCCTGCATCAATGCCTCTGCCGTAGTTGTTGCAAAATATGGTAGAGAGATCGCTGAAGCCCTGGCGAAGAAGCTTGGCCCGATCACTCCGTTGCCCTCTGATGATCCCAATGCCAAGCTATCCGGATTTGCTAACGTTAAGATGGCCGAGTTCATTGATTCTGCGATCGAATCAGGACTTAAAGAGCCCGGAGCAGAAGATGTCACCGCTAAGTATCGTCAGGGTTCCCGTAAAACGGAACTTGGTGGCGGAGTTTATATGCAGCCCACCATCGTAAGGTGTGACTCCTTCAAGCATACCATGAGTAACCGGGAGTATCTCTGTCCCTATGCCAGTGTGGTGGAAGTTCCGCAAAGTGAGATGCTGGAACAAATTGGGCCTTCTTTGGTGGTGACCGCCATCACGAAGGATAAGAAGTTCATCGATCAATTGTTGGAGTCGCCACTCATCGAAAGACTTAATATCGGACCGATTTCCACGATGAAAATTTCATGGAATCAACCGCATGAAGGCAACATGTTTGAGTTTCTCTACAAGCGCCGTTCCATTGACTTTGCTTAAACGTAGAGTGTTAGTGGAACTCAATTCATGAATTCATTCGACCATTCGCCGCGCACGCGACTTGTATACGGCAACGGTACGCTTTCGCGTATTGGTGAACTCGTGCGTGAGCTTGCAGGGCATAAAGTGCTGCTGGTCACGGATGCTGGCATCGTGAAAGCTGGTCATGCCGAGCGAGCCATTAATTTTTTGAAAAGTACAGGCTTGGAAGTGGCCTTGTATGACCAGGTTCATGAGAATCCTAGTACTAAAGATGTGGATGATTGTGTGATCGCAGCGCGTGATTTTGAAGCGGATTTTCTTATCGGTCTCGGTGGCGGTAGCAGCATGGATACGGCAAAGGGATGCAACTTCATAGTGACCAATGGGGGGAGGATGCAGGACTATTGGGGTGTTGGTAAAGCCACCAAGCCCATGCTGCCCATGATTGCTATTCCCACTACGGCAGGCACGGGAAGTGAGTGCCAGAGCTTTGCTCTGATTTCCGACGAAGTAACGCATGTTAAGATGGCCTGTGGAGATCCCAAAGCAGCAGCAAAAGTAGCCTTGCTCGATCCCGAGCTCACAATATCGCAACCGAGACGAGTTACTGCGGTGACAGGAATCGACGCGATCGCTCATGCCTTGGAGACCGCGGTTACGACGAAGCGTAATCCGCTTTCGGGAACATACTCTCGACAAGCGTTCCGTTTTCTGACGAAAGGCTTTGAGTGTGTTTTGGCAGATCCCACCGATATAGAAGCTCGCAGTTCTATGCTTTTGGGCGCGGCATTTGCGGGGATTGCTATCGAAAATTCGATGCTTGGCGCGGCCCATTCATGTGCGAATCCCCTGACGGCAGAATATCATTTGGTGCATGGGCAAGCAGTTGGATTGATGTTGCCACACGTCATTCGTTTCAATTCTGTCCTCCCTGAAGTGGCCGCTATCTATCACAGCTATTTTGAAGGGGATCTTTCTGACTATATTGTGAAGCTCCTTCGAGTCGCAGGTCTGGCAACCAACCTTCAAGAACTAGGAGTTAAAGAGGAGAGTATTCCCTCATTGTCCGCTAGTGCTGCAAAACAATGGACGGCCCAGTTCAATGCCCGCCCCATTACGGAAAGCGATTTTGCTAGGCTCTATCAGGCGGCAATGCATGATTGAGTGATCCTTTGTAGGGCGGGCGCTCCGCCCGCCTCATTGCAGAGGAATGAAGACGGCGAACTCGATGGCAAAGTTGCCCATCATGAAAACGATACTGAGGCCGATGATGCCGCCGATGCCCCATTGCCGACGAGCTGAAATCCCGCGGGCGAGGTAGATGGAGGCGATCATTTGCACGAGCATGATGGCTCCGAGAATCAGCACAAAATCCAAAGCCTTTCCCGCGAAAAAAGGCAGCACCAGCAGAATGGTGGAGGAAAACAGCCAGGAGAGCCAGTGAGGTTTGAGACTCTGCGGTTGAGGCATAAGAGGTGGCGCGGCATCCATGACAGCAAAGACTCTCTGAAGTCGGCATAATTGGCAAGCAGGGATCACGGCAAAATGACTCCCTGTGCTGACATGCTTTGTAGGGCGACCGCTCCGGTCGCCTTTTTCAATAGGGCGGGCGGAGCGTCCGCCCTACAAAATACCCGTAAGGAAGCGCGGACCCATGCTAAGAAGATACGACACTTGAAAGACTCGGCCCCCGGCTTCATGTTACCCTCCATCATGAAACGTATCCTCCTGTCCCTCTTGCTATTAGCCTCTCCCGTTTTCGGGCAGGACGCCCCAAAATGGAAGAAAGTGTTACCCAATCTACCAGATTCCATCACCTTGCATGAAAAGGTAGAGTGTTCGCATCCGGGTGATTTTTCGATACCACTCGACATCTATGTTCCCAAAGGCGAAGGCGCCTACCCAGCCATCTTACTTATTCACGGTGGTGGTTGGAAGCAACGACAGATAGATGCTGATAAACCCTTAGCCGAGCGTCTCGCCTCTAGAGGTTATGTTGTTGCTCAAGTGGCATATCGTCTCTCCACTGAAGCTAAATACCCTGCCGCATTGCATGACTGCAAAGCCGCTCTCCGCTTTCTCCGGGCTCATGCCAATGATTACAAGATCGATCCGTTATCGATAGGGGTTGCTGGTGGCTCGGCTGGAGGTCACCTTAGCGGTCTTATCGGCATGACCGGTGGGGCAGCTAATATGGAAGGAGAGGGTGGGAATGCCGGTCAATTCACCAGTGTAAAAGCCTGTGTCGTCATGGCTGCGACTATGGATATTGTGGAAGCTAACAAGACGAGTAACAGCGAAGGTTACGTGTCGTTCTTTGGTCCGATTGCTGAAAATCGTGAGATATACGTCGAAGCTTCCCCGATCACTTATGTCAATAAAGCAAGCCCCCCTACGCTTTTTATTGAGGGCGAAAAGGACACGCTTAAAGTTGGGCGCGCTGAAATGCAGCAAAAATTGAGAGCGTCAGGTGTACCTACCGAAATTGTCACATTGAAGAATGCGCCGCATCCCTATTGGATGAGTCAACCTTGGCTTGATGAGACCGCTGAAGAAATAGCTGTCTGGTTTGATATATATCTCAAAGGATTTCCGAAAAAATCATAGGGTTTGTTGCATATAACTTGCCAATGTGACAACTTGTTCACATGAAGCTGTTCGCCAGTCTGCAAGCAAATGTGATGATAAAATCTCGCGTTTCCGATATTAATATCCATGAATCCACAACGTCATATCCTCTCTAGTTTCGATAAAGCGCTTAATCAGTTGCATGAAGACTTGCTGCGCATGGCGAGTTTGACTGTAAGCAACATCAATGCGGCGATTCGTAGTCTGATCGATCGTGATGCAGACTTGGCCAATCAGGTAATTGCGGAAGACAACGAAGTGGATCAGCTTGAGAAAAGTATTGATGCTGATGGCATTTTTGTACTTACCAAGTTTAATCCAGTGGCTCGAGATCTGCGTCGCGTACTATCCACCATGAAAGCCTCAAGCAATTTTGAGCGCATTTCCGATCAGGCAGTGAATATTGCCCGCCGTGCCAAGCGATTGATGCAGAGTAATGAACTTTCTGAAACACGTTTGGTAGAGCCCATCTATGCGCACGCGCTTGGTTTGCTTCACGATGCTGTTCGTGCGTTTCGTGAAGAAGATATTGAGTTGGCGATGTCACTGAAGCCTCGTGATAAGGAGCTCGACCGTCAGCAAAATGAATTGATCAACAAAATCACACTTCGTATGGAGGAAGACCGGACACGTGTGAAGGACTATGTGGATTTAATATTCATCGTTCGTTATTTGGAGCGCGCCGGAGACCATGCTGTTAATGTTGGAGAAGATGCTGTTTATGCGAGCAGTGCGAAAGATATACGGCACAACGGAGCGCTGTAATGGGCGCCATGGTGTCCAACTTTCTCGCTTCTTTCCTTTTCGTGGCGCCGAGAGTATGAGGGCGAATAACCTTACAATATGCTCACACGCCGCATAGCTTACCCCATGTGACCTGAGATGTATTTCTCGGTCGCCTCTTCACGGGGAGTGCTAAAAAGTGTCTTGGTGTCGTTAAACTCGATTACTTTGCCGAGATAAAAGAAGGACGTGTAGTCCGACACTCTCGTGGCTTGCTCCATGTTGTGAGTGACGATGATGATAGTATATTTTTCCCGGAGTTGGAGAATCAACTCCTCGATTTTGCTTGTCGCAATTGGATCGAGTGCGGCGCAGGGCTCATCCATTAGGACGACTTCAGGTCTCACTGAGAGAGTGCGGGCGATGCAGAGACGTTGCTGTTGACCGCCAGATAAGCCGAGAGCGCTTTCGTGGAGACGGTCTTTCACCTCGTCCCAGAGGGTGGCCGAACGCAGACTCTGCTCTACGGTTTCAGCAATGAGAGACTTGTTTTTTTCCCCTGCGACCTCCAAACCGTACGCGACATTCTCAAAAATGCTGCGTGGGAAGGGATTATATTTTTGGAATACCATGCCGACCTTGCGTCGTAGGGCAATGACGTCGAGATCTGGATGATGGATATTCAATCCGCCAAGGGTAATGTTCCCCTTGGTAATGTGCGCCCCTTCGATCAGATCGTTGATACGGTTGATGCACCGGAGCAAGGTTGATTTTCCGCAACCACTGGGTCCAATGAACGCGGTGACATGGTTCTTAAGGATGTCGAGATTGACGTCGAATAACACCGTATTTCCAGAGTAGGCGAAGTCGACACCGTTGACTTTCACAATCGCCTGATCACTTTGTGGGCGGCGATGGGCAGGGGCGATGCT
>VFKY01000312.1 GCA_009885275.1 Verrucomicrobiota bacterium
CGGGATTTGAGGTGCAACTCGTGGCTGATGAGTCGCAGATCCAGAAACCGATGAATCTCAATTTCGATGCCATGGGACGGCTGTGGGTCACGGGCACGACGCTCTATCCATGGGCAGCTCAGGCTGATGCGGACGGAAAACGTATTGCCGCATGGGAACATGAGTGGAATAACATGGCAGGCAGCATTTCTGGTGTAAAACCGCAACCACCCGCCGCACCACTCGATACTGTGCGCGTGCTCAGTGACTTCGGGCCTGATGGTCGTGCGCGAAAGGTCGAGGTCTTTGCTGATGGACTGAATGTACCCATCGGAGTCGTGCCGCTACCGAGGGCCTCTGGCGCAAAGGGGGATACGGTCATCGTGTATTCGATCCCAAATATCTGGCGACTCGAGGATACCGATGGGGACGGCAAAGCGGATAAGCGCGAAGCGCTCTATGCAGGTTTTGGATTCACCGATACACACGGTATGTCGTCGAACTATCTACTCTGGCTCGACGGCTGGATATATGGCTGTCATGGATTCAAAAATCGCAGTGCTATTCGTGATCAAACAGGCCGTGTTGTTGAATTGGAAAGCGGCAATACCTATCGCTTCCGACCGGATGGTTCGCGCTTCGAAATCGTCACGCACGGACAGACAAATCCCTTTGGACTCACCGTCGATTGGTGGGGGAATTTTTACTCCGCAGATTCACATTCAAAACCCGTCTATTTATTATTACCCGGCGCGCATTACGAGGGGATCGGTAAAAAACACGACGGGCTTGGCTATGCGCCTGCTATCACAAACGACAGCCATGGATCGAGTGCCATTGCCGGAATTGCGTGGTATGCGGATGACAAGTTTCCCGCGGAATATCGCAGCAATGTTTTTATTGGTAACCCGGTGACGCAGCGGATTAATCGTGACCATTTCGACTGGAAAGGCAGCACCCCTATGGCGGTGCGTGAACCGGATTTTCTGACGTGCTCCGATCCGTGGTTTCGTCCTGTACAGGTGAAGCTAGGTCCCGACGGCGCGATCTACATTGCCGATTTCTACAACCCCATCATCGGTCACTATGAACAGCCGTTGATGGACCCGCGTCGCGACCATATTCATGGCCGCATCTGGCGTGTCGTATGGCGGGGAGAAAAAAGGGATGTGCCCATCGTATCGCCGCCTGTGCTCACTTCATTGACCAAAGACGAGCTCGTTGAAAAACTCGGTGATGCCAGTCTTATTGTTCGCATGCTTGCGGCGAATCTGCTTGTGGCTAAAAATGCAGATGCAAGAAGTGGCGGAGCAGATTTGAATCTTTTTCCCAAGGGCCTAAGCGCCAATGCAGAATCTGCGGGACTCTGGGTTGCGGAACGCAACGGCGCACTTTCACACGCAATACTTGTCGCAGCTTTCGAAAGCGCCTCTGACGAAGTTGTTGTGCAAGCGGTACGCATTCTTGGTGAACGCGCGACGCTTCCTCTAGATCAAGCAAAAGCGCTGCGCGAAAAACTTCCTGCGGCACCCGCAAACGTGCAACGTGCCATAGTGCAAGCGTTGGCGCGGCATCCTTCGGTTGAAAATATCGCACCACTTACGGCACTCACTCGAAATAGCGACAGTGGTAATGATCTGGAGCTTAAACACGCGCTTCGTGTCACCTTGCGGGAGCATTTACTGGAATCGGGACTCTATGGCGCGCTTGATAAAAACGTGGTTAACGAAAATGTCGTATTACTGGCGGATGTTTCTCTTGCCGTGCCTAATGCGGAGGCTGCTGATTTTCTTCTGCAAGCCCTGACGATACTCAATTATCAAACTCCACGTGCTGGTGAATACCTCAGTCATGCTGCGAAATACCTCCCTGTCACCCGTATCGGAGAGCTCACTGCTATTACTGATAAATTACAAAGCGCACCTTTCGCAGAACAACTTGCCCTAGCTGATGGTCTCAAGCTGGCAGCCCGTGAACGCGGACTCGCTCTACCTGAGTTGGTGAATAAATGGATACAGGGCGTGCTTATTACGGCACTTACGAGCACTGAGGTGAAGCAGCAAGATCGCGCCATCGAAGCACTGCGCGATTCGATCAGCCCCGAAAAATTCGAGCCATTAATGCGCATCATCGAGAAGGTAGAGCCGACCAATGGGCCACGCCGCGCGGCAGCACTCGAGGCATTGATGAATCTTCCGCAAGCTACAGAGGTGCTCGCCAAGGTCATTCGTGATACCTCGAATAAAAATCTCCAACTCAAGGCCGCGGAACTCATCGCCACCCGCGGAGAATTCGCCATTGCTAAAGCCACGCTTCCCACAGCCTCCGCCGATACTCTGCCAATTCTCGCACGCGCGCTCGCCAAGACGGATGCCAGTTGTGCGGATCTGATCGAACTTATTGAGCAGGGCAAGGTCCCCGCCACAGTTCTCCGCCAGGCGGCTCTTGTTGAACTGGTGAGTCAACGACCACCAACCTTACGCGACCGCGTCAGTGCGCTTACAAAAAATCTTCCACCTGAAGACGCCCGACTCAACGGCATCATTGCCATGCGTCTCGCCAACTTTCGCAAGGTCAAACCCAATGCAGAACATGGAGCGCAAGTCTTCCGGACCCTCTGTATCGCTTGTCACAAATATCGAAACGAGGGTGGCAGCCTAGCGCCTAGTCTTGACGGAGTTGCCGTGCGTGGAGTTGACCGCCTTGCTGAAGACATCCTTGATCCAAGTCGGAGTGTGGATGCAGCGTTCCGACAGACCGTTATTGAGACCAAAGACAATCGCACTATTGCTGGTATAAATTTACGCGAAACGGGAACCACGATTACGGTTACCGATGCAGTGGGTCAGAACATAACTCTGGCGCGTACGGACGTGAAATCTCAAAACACTTCAAACCTTTCCATCATGCCTGCAGTCATTGATTCCCTGTTAACAGAAAACGATTTCGCCGATCTTTTAGCCTATCTGCTGAAGCCCTGATGTAATCCTTTGGAGATACTGCAGGTAGCACAAAAGTATCGGAACCAAGCACAAGACGTGTGAAGAAATTTCACTGCATACCGTAGTAATAGGACGTATGAATTCATGTTACGCCTTCTGTACCCTCTGTATCTTTTTGTTAAGCGCAGCATTAGTTGCTGCCGACAAGCTTGAAAGTAAGACCACCTATCAAAAAGCTTACGGCGAGACGAAGGGGAACCCGACCGTTGATCCTGCAAAAGACCTTCCGCGTTACCCTGCCGTAGAGCCCAAGGATGCGATTGCGACTTGGCAGGTTAAGAAAGGCTTTAAGCTGGAGCTTGCCGCTCAAGAACCGCAGGTTCGCAGTCCTATTGCCGTCTCGTTCGATGAACGCGGTCGCATGTTCGTGTGTGAGATGATTGATTACTCCGAGATGCGCGACGTCACACCGCATCTGGGTCGTGTCTCGATGCTCGAGGACAAGGACGGTGACGGACACTATGAAACGAGTACTGTCTTCGCAGAAGATCTTGCCTGGCCAACCGGCATTATCTGCGCAAACGGCGGCATCTACGTCATCGCCACGCCGGATATCATCTTTTTCAAAGATACCAAAGGCAGAGGCAAAGCGGATGTCAGGGAAGTGGTGTTCACTGGTTTTGGCACTGGGTTGAAAATTCTTAATGTACAGGGGTTAGCAAACTGCCCTCAATGGGGTCAGGATAATCGCATCCACATCCAGTGCGGCGGCGGCAATCGCGGCAAGGTGAAATGCTTGAAGCGACCAGACTTGCCGGAGATTGAGATTGGCGGACGCGACCTGTGGTTCGATCCCCGCACCTATGATTTCGGTCTCGAAGCGGGCGGCGGTCAGTTCGGTATGAGCTTCGACAACTTCGGTCGCAAGTTCGTGTGCAGCAATAGTGACCACCTTCAATTTTTTGTCTATGACGATCGTTATGCTGGGCGCAATCCGTACTTCGACATGCCGCCCTCGCGTCAGAGTATCGCCGCGGACGGTGGTGCGGCTGAGGTTTTTCGTCTCAGCCCCGATGAACCGTGGCGTATCATGCGTACGCGGTGGCGCATTGCCGGTGTGGTCAAAGGAGGGGTCGAGGGTGGCGGACGTGTCAGCGGTTACTTCACTGGCGCGACAGGCACCACCGTCTATCGCGGCGATGCCTATGGTGACGACTTCGTAAACAATACCTTCAGCGGCGATGCCGGAGGACAATTAGTGCATCGCAAAAAGATTTATCAAGACGGTGTTAGCCTCATTGGCAAACGCCCCGAAGATGAACAGAACTTTGAGTTCGCCGCGAGTAAAGACACTTGGGTGCGCGTCGTGAATTTTTCCAATGCGCCCGACGGCTGTCTCTATGTGATGGACATGTATCGCGAAGTGATCGAGCACCCATGGAGCATTCCCGACGAGATCAAAAAGCATGTCGATCTCAATAATGGAAACGACCGTGGCAGAATCTACCGCATTACGCCTGATAAGTCAGAGTGGAAGCGCCGCGCGAGTGTGGATTTGAGCAAAGCGAGCACGGAAGAATTGGTGAAGACACTGGAGCATCCGAATGGTTGGCATCGCGACACTGCTCATCGTTTGCTTTATGAACGGAATGATAAGGCTGCAGTGCCCATGCTGGAGAAGATGGTTAATGAGTCATCGAACCCGCTCGCTAAATTGCATGCGCTCGGGGCGCTGAATGGGGTTGGGGCGTTGAGCGAAGCGGTAGTGATCAAAGCCCTGAAAGATAAGGATGAACACGTGAATGAGCGCGGGGTGTTGTTGGCTGAAAAATTGAACCGAGAGGGGGGACTTCAAAAAACCCTGCTCACTCACATATCGGATATTGCGGCCAATGACTCACAAAGATTGCGCTTCCAAATTGCTATGACCTTGGGTAACGAAAAAAGTAAGGAGGCTCTTGCCATCCTTAATCGTTTGGGGCAACGCAGCATAGGTGAAGAATGGATTATTGATGCCATTGCAAGCGGCATTCCCGAACACTCCATTGCTCTATTTGAAGCCAAGCGAAACAACGCGGCATTGGGGAATAAGGACGAAATTGCTGAGCTCGCTCTCTATGCAAGAGTTGTTGCTGCTTCATCAGACTCTGGCGGTATCGACATCGTGCTCAACAGCATTGCCCATGACCCCAATCCAATCATCGTAAGAGCCTTCGCCGAAGGCCTCAAGCGCGCCGGCACGACCATTGCCAAGGTGGATACAGAGAAAAAACTTGCCGCCGTCTTTGTTAAAGCTGGAGACATTGTGCGCGATGGGAAAGCCGCTGAAGCTGCCCGTCTCGAAGCCATCAATCTCGTGAGTCTCGACACACGGAAGCTGGCTGTGCCTGCTCTGTTGGTATGTCTTGAGAAGTCGCAACCTGAATCGGTGCAAAGCGCCGCCGTCACCGCGCTTGGACAATTTTCAGACAATGAGGTGATGAGCTCTTTCATCACCCAATGGCCCGGCCTGCAGAAGAAAGCGCGCAGTGCAACAATCAGCGTGATGCTCGCACGTCCTGAGAGTGCGACAGCCTTACTTCATGCGATCGAAGCAAAAAGTATTGCATCAGGTGAACTCAGCGCGTCGGACGTGCAAGCGCTTTTCAAGCACAAGGACGAAGCTGTCGCCACGCTCGCGGACAAGATTCTCGCCGAACTCAAGCCACCGTCACGTGCAAGCGTCATCGCAAAGTTTCAAGCGGCCATGACCACGAAAGGCGATTTCGCACGGGGGCAGATTGTTTTCACCCAGCGCTGCATGGCTTGTCACAAGGCGAACAACCTGGGCGTGCAGGTCGGCCCTGATCTCATCACCGTAAAAACCAAGGGCCGTGATGGCATCTTCACGGCGATCCTCGATCCCAACAAGGAGGTCGCACCACAGTTCATTGCCTACACCGTGAACACGAAAGACGGTCAAACACTTGCGGGCATCATCACCAACGACACGGCGAACAGCATGACCTTGAAAATGATGGGCGGTTTTGAGATGAATATTCCACGTGCAAACATCAAGGGCTCCAGCGCCGCTGGTATTAGTCTTATGCCCGAGGGCATGGAAGCCGGCATGAGCGTTCAAGACATGGCGGACTTGCTCGATTTCATCGAGAAGGCAAACTGAGCGA
>VFKY01000292.1 GCA_009885275.1 Verrucomicrobiota bacterium
CGGCTGAGAAGCAAGCAAGGCAGGCTGAAGCCTTGCAAGAAGAGCAAGCCATCGAGAACGCTCGACAGGAGCTTTCGACGTTAAACACCAATTTGGAAGCAACGCGTTCACGGCTTCAGACGGTTTTGGATGAAGCCGAGGCTAAAAATCAGCAGTTAGCACGACTGGTCGCCGAAGAAAAACGTCTGGCACATATGCCTGAAGCTCTCAAAGCAGCGGAGGCATCTCATATGCACTGGCTGGAATCGATCGCAACGCTCAAAGTCCAACACGGACAAAGGCAGGCGGATTGGGAGAAACTTCAGACGGAGGCAGAGAGTGCGCAGCAAGAAGTATGGCAGATCAATGCCAACAAAGAGCAGACTCAGGTCATGCTTCAAGGGTTGAAGGAGGATGAGGAAGCGGCTCTAGCTCGTCTTGAGGAATTGCAAAGACAGATGGCTGAAGCGGAAGCACGGTCGCGTGAATCGCTCGACACGGCCGAGGCGCGTGAGGATCAGGTCAGGAGTGCTGAAAGTAAGCTTCATGCTTTAGAGGAAAAACGTGGAGCCATCGAAGCCCATATTGCGGAGCTTATTGATACGGAGAAAAAGCTGGGTCTTGCACTGGAAGAGTTGAAGAAGACCGAGGGAATTCAAGCGACCTTGTTCGCTGCGGTGACACTTTTGGAACAAAGGAGTCAACAAGGTGAAATAAAGACTCGTGGTGTCGAGTCCAGATTGGCCGACCTCGAAAAGCAGCAAACCGGACTGGAAGCTAAGGTTGCGACTACGAAATCAAGTTTCGAGGCAGATGATCGGGCATTTAATGACTTCAAGGAGCAGTCGGAAATCACTCGAAAGAAGCTCGAAGAGCAGCGCCTCAGTTTGGAGCAGGAGCTTTCTACTAGCCGAGATACTTTACAACGCGAGCAGACCAACCTGTCAGATATCAAAGTCAAACGGACTGAGCTTGCACGTCAATGTGAAGAGTTGTCCGAGACCGATTCAAAACTTAAGACGGTCAAAGACACGCTTCAAGTGACGGAGTCCAAGCTTGCGCAACTTCAAGGGCAACAGAGTGAACTGGAATCTAAAGTTGCTACGTCAAAGACATCTCTTGCCACGGATGAACAGGCTCTGGTCGAGCTCAAGAAACAAGCCACTGCGACGCGTGAAAAATTACAAAGCGAGCACGCTCATCTGGAAAAAGAGTTGTCGCAATGCCGTGACACTCTGAAGCTGGAAAAAATAGAGCTGGCCGACATCACAGCCAAGCGCGCCGAGATAAAACGTCAGTGTGAAGAGCTCGCCGCAACGGAGTCAACGCTCGTTGGAACCAAGGCCACACTGTCACGTCATGAGTCCCTCGTTACACAAGCGGAGTCTCGCCACAAGGAGCTTGATGCAGAGTATAAGGAGCTGCAAATTCAGCTTAAGAAGCTGCACGAAAGCGAAGACGAAGCCAAGGCTCGACTTGAAGAATTACGTCAACGTGAGGATGAATTAAGGCGTGCATTGGTCGAGATTGGAGAGCAGGAACGCATCGACCGGGAGCGCTTTGAGGCTATTCGCAAGCTCACGGCTGAAGCAGAGGGGGCAAGTCATCAGCAAAAATCCGAGCTTGCGCATACTCTAGATCAGGCGCGCCGAGAATTGGCGACCATTGAGAACAAGCTTTCACCGATGCGCGAGTGGAAAGACTCGATGGATAACCGTTACACGCGACTCGCTTCTCTGCCGGAAAACTCAGAGGAAGCTCGAGAACTCTATCGTGAAATCGAAGCCGAGAAAGCAAGCTTAAGGAAGACCATGGATGTCACCATGCCAGCCTCGCCAGAGGCACCGGCTGTCCCTGTGAAAGCAGGCGGAAACATCCGTGATCTGGTATTGCGCAGTAAACCTGGCGCGAAGACGGAGGAGAAGAGACTTACCCCTGTCCAGACAGCCAAGTCCACTAACGAAGTCATCGCACCCGATGAGCGGGCCGCCATCGGCACGGGCTCATTGATCTCAGGCACGGGACAGGAGATGGCGCTCAATGCGCGACTCAATCGACTCCGCGAGAGTGTTGCTCGGGAGGCCACTCGACTGGAGTTTCTGCGTCAAGAGCGTTCGCGTGAGGAGATGCGTGGTAAAAATGGGAAGCCAGCCACGGAGGCTTCCCTAAATGAACAGGAGCGCCAGCTTGAGTTTAAGGTTCGTCGTGAAGAGGAGCGTCTCGCTACGGTTGAGCGCAAGATTGAAGTGGCAGAGATGGAGGAAGAAAAGCGCCGTGAACGTGTCGCGGAACTGGAGCATAAACTTTCTACTTTGAAGAGTGATATCGCCGAGTCCGAGCGTGATCGCAGTGATGCCCTCCAAAAATCAGAGGCCAGTCAGGTCAGCCCTCATAGTCGTGAAGATAGCAGTGATCGCCTCAAGCGAATGGGCGAGTAGTGAGGACTTCCTGTCACCACGGTTTAACCTACACCTTTCTCTGTAGGGCGAGCGCTCTGCTTGCCTCTATCATGATGAGAGAGAGGCAAGCGAGGCGCTCGCATCAATTTTTTATCAGAGAAATTTATGCTCGATATGCAAAGACGGAGTTACTGGATGGGTTCATTGTTGCGTTTTATTTTGCCAAACAAAGGCTTGTTTGTGTAGAGTATCATTTCACTGGTAACTTTTAGCTTCCTTTCTTATGACTACCTCTCGTACTTCCCGTCGTCGTTTCTTGGCCCAAAGCGTTGCGGCTTTGGGTTTCCCTACCATCATTCCCGCTACGGCCATTGGCAAAGGAGGTCGCCCCGCACCCTCAGAGCGTATCACGGTCGCTATCATCGGTTGGGGGACCATCGCGACTCACTGGACGCCCAGCTTTCTCAACAATGAAAAGTGCCAGGTTGTTTCGGTGGCAGATCCCATGAAGGAATTTGGCCACTATGGCTATAAGGGCGAATTCAGTGGTGGTCGAGAAGTGGGCCGTAAGTTTATTGATAAATTTTATTCTGAGAACAGCAAGACACCGGTGAAAGTCGCGACTGCTCATGTGGATTTTCGCGAGATGCTGGAGAAGGAAGACATTGATGCGGTGGAAATATGCACTCCCGATCACTGGCATGGTTATCAGACGGTGTATTGCGCTCAAAAGGGTAAACATCTTTATGCTCAGAAACCGCTCTCATTAAACATCGGTGATGGACGTCGCATGGTGGAGGCGGTGACAAAGTCTGGTGTCACTTGGCAAACGGGCAGTCAGCAACGCAGCGATATTTACTTCCGCATGGCCAGTGAATTCGTGCGCAATGGTCGCATCGGTAAAGTTAAATCTGTTCGCGTGGGATTGCCTGGCGGCCATACCAATTGGAACCAGATGGCAGACCAAGTAAATGTGGCACCGGTGCCGGCGGATTTTGATTATGATATGTGGCTTGGACCAGCGGAGCAGATGGACTATCGCCCTGCGCTGTTACCTTTGAATTGGCGTCATAATTACAATTTCTCTGGCGGCATGGTCACAGACTTCGGAGCTCATCATATCGACATTGCTCAGTGGGCGATGGATTTTGAAAACACCGGCCCCATTGAGATCACGAACATCAAAGGCGAGATGCCGGCGAAGACGGAACTCTACAACACGGCCACGAAATTCCATTTCGAAGGCGTCTTTGAAAATGGCACCCGCTATATTATTGCTGATACCAGTGAGAAACTTATGCCTGAAGTGGAAGCAACACTGACTGACAAATCGAAGGCGGATCACTCGGGTATTTTCTTTGAAGGCGAGAATGGCAAATGGATATGGGTTAATCGGGGAAAATTAATCGGTAGCGATCCTGAAATGTTCCGCGAGAAAACTCGTTCGGAAGAAGTGCATCTCTACGAAAGCAAGGATCACACGGATAACTTCCTCAGTTGTATTTATGATGGCAAACCCACTGTGGCACCGATTGAGGCTGCACATCGCACCATCAGCATCTCGCATTTGGGGAACATCGGTCTGCGTCTTGGTCGTACCAAGATCAAGTGGGATCCGAAAGCTGAAACCATCGCTGACGATAAAGAAGCAAGCGCGTTATTGAGTCGGGAGTGGCGCAAGCCTTGGACTCTTTGAGTCGAATTTCATAAGGAGCAAGATGAGAGCGTGCATGAAACTTCATGGATTAATGCTGCTCTGTCTGCTTCTGGGGTCGAACGGCATGCAGGGGCATGTTTTTGATGGCGATGGCGATGGTCCATCCAAGGGGAGCAATGCACAGGCTTACCTCTATGTAGAGCCCTACTCATGTCGAGTGGAGTGTCTTATGTGGTTACCCACGGCATTAACCGCTTTTAAATTACCCCAGGGGAATGCCATTTTGTTACCCGCATCGATCAAAGAGAACATCATAGAGGAGGCAAAGAAACAAGCCGTTTCATGGTGTGTTCTCCGAATTGATGGTGTGGAATTGAAAACCCATACGGTAACCGCGGTGGTGCTTAAGGGAAGACCGGGACGGACAGAATCACTAGGGAAGGATGATTTGGTTGCGGTGACCGACTCGATGTTAGGCGTAACATGGGAGTTCGATGCTCCGATGAGTTTTGAAAAAGTAGAGATCGAATGGCGCAAGTTTTTTGAAGAAGTCATGCAGGTTCCAGTCACGGTATTTTATGGACCGATGACGGAGAATGGCATGATACTGAAACAATCAATTCCACAGGGCGGATGGCAAAACAAAGGGCGTATGCCAGCAGCCAAAGCACTTGCGGAGGTGCCGCCCTTGGCGAAGCCTGCCATGTTATATCTACCATTGGGGAGTATGGCTTGGCTCGCGGCATCAATTTTCTTCGTTAGAAAAATGAAGCGTCACTGGAGAAGCGCACCAGAGCGAAGTACGATCATCGTGCTGACGATTTTCCTTGGTGCCGCTATCCTTTGGCGAGTGTTTGCTTTTGAAGTTGCTGTGCCTGGAACGTCCCATAAAGTTATGGCGACAACAGAAGCCGAAACCATACTTTTTCCTCTGTTGCGGAACACGTATCGCGCCTTTGATCAACGAGAGGAATCTGGCATTTATGATGTGCTTTCGCGAAGCATTGAAGGGGGATTGTTACAAAAAATTTATCTTCAAACGGTACAATCATTATCGATTGATGATCAGGATGGCACGCGAGTAAAGGTCACAGATCTCGATGTTAAAGTAGATAAGGTAACTCCGATTTCAGGCCGTCATGGATTTATCGCGGAAGGACAATGGACCGCATTGGGTACCGTTGGTCACTGGGGGCATATGCATCAGCGTATCAATCGTTACAAAGCGCGTATCAACATTGAGCCTATCAATGGAGGTTGGAAAATGACCGGACTGGAAGTGTTGGAAGAGCGACGGATGTAAGAAATGCGAAGTTTTAGTTTTATCACACCGAACCCAGGTATCTTGGGGCGCATCTAAAGGCATCCTTGATCCTTATCGCGCAGAAACTTGCGAGGCTTACTGATCTGTAATTGGCGCAGACTACGCATTGATCATGTTTCGGATCCGTGTGCAGTTCTTCCCTGGCAAACTCAATCTCTCCATCAATTAAATAATCACCTAAATTTGCGAAGAACCATAAACACGTTGTTTCACCAGCTTGTGTGATTTGGTTTGAATTGAAAATTGTTGCGCTTTTGTGTTTCAACGTGCTCCATGAAACATGTCATTTGCTCCCAAGAAAAGTCTCGGTCAAAATTTCCTTCATGATGAGGAATTGGCGCTGTGGATAGCTGATCTCATAAAGCCTGATGGTGCCAATTTTGTTATGGAAATAGGACCTGGGCAGGAGGCGATTACGAGACATTTGGAAGGAAGAGCGAAGAAGCTTTTACTCGTTGAAAAGGACAATGAACTTGCGGCTAATATTCGTGAAAAGTATACGGACCGTAAGGACATTGAGCTTTGGCATGGTGATGCCACTCGTTTTGACCTTCGTCCTTTATATAAAGAGGGAGGAGTGAAGGCCATTGGGAATCTGCCGTATTCTATGGGAGGAGAGATTCTTCGGCATTTGATGACTCCCCCCACACCTGTAAACGAGGCGGTATTCATGTTGCAGAGAGAGGTCTGTCTCCGCATTGCCGCGAAACAAACGGATGATGCTTACGGCGCACTCAGTCTTTTGGTTCAGCACGACTGGTTGGTCGAGATCTGTCGTATTGTGCCACCAGAGGTCTTTAAGCCTCGGCCCAAGGTTCATTCTGCAATTATTCGAATGACGCCTCGCCCGTCAGGAAATTTGCCAGTGCATGATCGCTCTTTATTTGATCGCCTTGTGCGAATGGGATTCTCTCAGCGTCGCAAGCAACTAAAAAATCTTTTACCAGCCGCCCCACAGGGTTGGGATAACTTGGTGGAAGCGTTGCAAAAGTCATCCATGATACGAGCGGAGGAGCTCACACTGGAGGAGTGGGTAACGCTTACTCGCCATTATGAGTGTCGTCATGATGAAGATCGTGGGCAGCGCGCCAGCGAAATATTTGATGTGGTGAATGATCGGAACGAAGTTGTGGGGCAATCCACGCGAGGTGAAGTTCACGCCAAGGGGTTGTGGCATCGAGCGGTGCATATTTTTGTATTCAACAAGCATGGTGAACTCTGGCTGCAACAGCGGTCGCATTTAAAGGATGTGCATCCCCTAGCATGGGATAGCAGTGCCGCAGGTCATCTTGATGCTGGGGAAGGCTATGCTGCTGCTGCCCTGAGGGAGTTAAAAGAG
>VFKY01000337.1 GCA_009885275.1 Verrucomicrobiota bacterium
GGAAGATAGGGCGAATAGGGAAAGAGCGATAAAAAGTTTTTTCATGACAGTATGTTTGAAATGGCAGGGGAGGTTGTTTCAGGTGTTAGTTTTTTTCGTATCCACGCCATAACCACTTCAAGGCATCTGGAAAAATGGAGCCCCCGTGTTTGCTGTTATGCTGTCCTTCGCCCAGTTCAAACTTCACATCATACTTCATATAATTGAGTGATGAGTTCATCATCTTGTTTGCCAGCGGCCAGTTGCCGTAGGGATTGTCGAGGTCGTTGATGCCGTCCTGAAGAAACACACGAATGGGTTTGCGTTCGTTGACGCGGATCAAGTAGGGGTAGGCATCTCCTCCGGCGAGATCAACATAACTGCCGATCGTGGAAAAGACTTTTCTGAATTTATCAGGGCGTTCCCATGCGGCGGTGAACGCGCAGATGGCACCGCTGCTTGCGCCCCCAATCGCCCAGCCATCAGGGTTGTCCGTGAGCTTGTATTGCTTCTGCACTTCAGGAAGAATCTCTTCAAGAAGGAAGCGCACATAGGTGTTGCCCAGTGTATTGTATTCCTTGCCACGATTGTTTGCTTTCCAAGGACTCTCTATGGGGCTTTTGCCATCGTGCCCAGGATTGATGAAGACGGCAATCGTTACCGGCATATCGCCACTGGCAATAAGATTGTCGAACACCGTGGGCACACGCCAGTTACCTTTAATATTCACATAGTCATGACCATCTTGAAAGACCATGAGACAGGCAGGTTTATCTGCCTTGTATTGAGCTGGCACATAGATCGACCAATCACGCGTAGTGCCGGGAAATATTTTTGATTCCCATGCTGGCATCTGCGTGACAACGCCTTTGGGCGCTTCAGGTTTTGCTACCGCAAGGGGGTGAAGCTTGAATTCATCTTCGGCATGAAGAAGCGGTGATAACAAGAGAGCGGCAACAAGGAGCAAAAATGAAAAGCGCATGGTGGCTTCTATCAACGCCGCTTGATGCGTCAATGTTTCCTTTTTCACGCACAATTTGAGGCTCCCGAGCAAATCGGACAATCATGCCGTTGGGGCAATTTGAGCTTGCGGAAATTCATGGTCATAAAATCCAGTGACATCATCTCACCCGCGAGAGGTGCGCCAATACCCGTGATGAGCTTGATGACCTCCATGGCTCCAATACTGCCGACAGTGCCCGAGACCGCGCCGAAGACAGGGAATTGCCGCTTCCAAGTTGGAGGAACTTCGGGGACGTAACATTGCAGACAGCCCGTTCTTCCCGGAATGAATGTGGTTACCGTGGCTTCAAGGCTATGCATGGCGCATTCCACCATTGGCTTTCTCTGATTGAATGCGGCACGGTTGAGCGCGAGTCGCTCCTGAAACATGGGGGCAGCATCGACAATGATGTCAGCAGCGGCAGTGAGTTGCTCAGCATTTTCATCGGTAACATTTTCTTCTATACCCACCACTTCACAGCGCGGATTTAGTTCTCGCAATCGACGGACGATGGACTCCATGCGTGGTAATCCAATGCGATTATGCGTTTGTAATAACTGACGATTTAAATCAGATGATTGCACGTCGCCAGCATGAGCAAGGATCAATTTCCCAACTCCCGCCGCGGCGAGTTCGTAAGCCACGACACCACCGAGCCCGCCGACACGGGAGATGAAGACGCTGGCTGTTTTGAGTTTACGCTGACCCTCTTCGCCCACTCCGGGCACCCACATTTGCCACTCATAGATGGCACGTTCTTCGTCGGTCAGCAGGGGGAGACTCATGACGGGGTGTCGATGGAAATTTTACCGTTGTCAACTTAGTTACTGGCTCAAATAACAGGTAAGTATCATGTCATCCCAGCACCTTCGATCTCAAATCTCTCAGCGCACATAACCCTCCAAAGTCTGCGCCCTTCATCGGTCTCGCGCCATCCGTGCGCGTTCCTCCAAAGCGATTGCGCTGATTGTTGAACACCGCATCCACATACGCTCGACTCCCAATCACCGCTCCGGCCGTAAAGTATCTCACGCGACAGTGCAACATCTCCCATCGGGTCAGTTGACCAGCGCGTGCTCTCTCCTTCTCCACC
>VFKY01000168.1 GCA_009885275.1 Verrucomicrobiota bacterium
AGCGACGCCCTCGTCGCTTGGGTCATGCAGGGAGAGCCTGCTGAATGGATGGACAAGATAAGACGGCGTTCTGCAAGGCTTGGAACCCATCATATAAATCATGTCAATCCTGTCTAAAAGAACGGCTCGATATTAATCGCTTTTCTTCAACAGCGCCGCAAATGCGCCGTCGCATCCATCACGCCAGGGCAACGAGGATTTCGTTTCCATGAGAGTAAGTTCGGGGTGCTGCTGGAGAATTCGCTCTATCACCGCCTCATTTTCTTCATGATCGAGACTGCAGGTGCTGTAAACGATAGTGCCGCCTGGTTTTAGCAGGGGGAGCACGCTTTCCATGAGATTGATTTGCAGCGCCGCCATCTCGGCAAAGCTGGAGGGTTGCAAGCGCCAGCGCACGTCGATGCGACGACGCATGACGCCGGTGTTGCTGCACGGGGCATCGACGAGAATACGATCAAAGGTCATGCCGTTCCACGCAGAGAGGGGAACTTTCAACCAGTCATGAATTCGAGTTTCGGTGTTGGCCACATGCATGCGCTCAAGATTTCCTTTCAATCGCTCGACACGACGGGGATGAGAATCACAGGCAATGATGCGGCCTTCATTTCCCATGAGTTGGGCGAGATAGGCGGTCTTGCCTCCGGGGGCAGCGCAGGCATCGAGCACGAGTTCACCGGGTTGAGGAGATAACAGTTCGCAAGCGAGTGCCGTGCTCAGGTCTTGAGTGTAACAACGACCCTCGGTCAACCATTCACGAGGGGGCTGTGGAGCATGAAAAAAACCGGGATTGGTCGCAGATTCAAGAGTCGCTGTTTCCTCCGATGTCAGAGGTTGCGGGTGGAGGCGGTTGATTCGGATGAAGGAGGTGGCGGGTTGTTGATTCCACTCACACAGTTTGGCCGCGAGATTCGGATCGAACTGTTTTTCCCAGCGTCGAATCAACCATTCAGGGTGAGAGAAGCGGTCGGTGGCCGGCAACTGCTGAGCCCAGTCGAGCAGAGCAGCTTTTTCTCGATCGACCCGTCGAAGCACGGCGTTCATTAATCCACGAGCTTTGCCGGCAAGGGCTACGGTTTCATTGACCGCAGCGTGAGCGGGCATGTCGAGCAGAAGCAATTGAGCCACACCAAGGCGCATCAGCCAATGGACGCTATTTTGCAGATGCTTGTTATCACAAACCTCATCGAGCCAGCAGTCAAGCAGGTTGACGTTTCGAAGCACGCCATAGACAAGGCTTTGGAGCAATGCGGTGTCGCGGTGCTCGAGTTTATATTGAATCGCAGTGCGATCGATCAGATCGTGAGCATAGACCTGACCACGTTCCCATTCGAGAAGCACGTTTAAGGCAAGCTGACGGGAGTTCACCACGGGTTAGGGGGCGACTGGGACGGTTCCGCGTCCGATGCCACGATACTGGAATCCGGCATCGATTGCCTCTGAGGGTTCCAGAAGATTGCGACCATCAAAGATAAGAGGCGCGCGCATAACCTGATGCAGTTCGCGAAGATCGACGCCTGAGAATTCAGGCCATTCCGTGGCAATCACGAGCGCTTCAGCATCGGTAGCTGCCTCAAGAGGAGTCGCGGCGAGGGTAATCTTGCTGGATATAGGAAGTTCCAGAAATTTTTCCATACCCTTCGGATCATAAGCTGTGACTTGAGCGCCTTCTTTGACGAGGGCTTCGACGAGGCTGACGGCAACACTACAGCGTACGTCATCGGTGTTTGGCTTGAAGCTTAAACCCCATACGGCAATTTTTTTGTCACGCAATACCCAGAGAGCTTCACGAATGGAATCCACAAAACGGTTGAGCTGGCGAACATTAATTTTTTCCACTTCCTTAAGAAGATTGAAGGGCGTGCCAGCTTGATCGGAGAGAGCAATGAAGGCAGCGATATCTTTTGGGAAACAAGAGCCACCGTAACCGAGTCCGGCATTGAGGAAGCTGCGGCCAATGCGTTTATCCATGCCAATGCCTTCCACGACTTTTTCAACATCAGCACCTGTAACTTCACAAATTTCAGAAAGCGCGTTGGCGTAGGAAATCTTTAATGCGAGGAAGCTATTGGCTGCATGTTTGATGAGTTCCGCACTGTTGATGTCTGTTACGAGCACGGGAGCGACGAAAGGTTCATAGACTTTCTGCATGATGCCAAGCGCTCGATCACTGTTTCCACCAATGACGATACGATCAGGATTCATCAGGTCGTCCACGGCACTGCCTTCACGAAGGAATTCAGGATTACTAATGACATCAAATTCCACCCCAGGCTTGGCGTAGCGGCGGATGGTCTGAGCCACACGCTCACCGGTTTTGACCGGCACTGTGCTTTTGTCGACGACGATACGATAGCTATCGAGACAGACGGCGATTTCGCGTGCGACCTTTTCGATGAAACTCAGGTCCACACTGCCATCAGGTTGCGGAGGGGTGGGGACAGCGATGAAAATCACTTCGCCATGATTGACGCCTACTTCTGTGCTGGTGGTGAATTGAAGGCGCTTTGAGGCAACGTTTTTACGAACGATATTTTCAAGACCTGGCTCATAGATCGGAATCTTGCCTTCAAGAAGGCTTTGTATTTTAGCTTCGTTATTGTCCACACACATGACGTGATGTCCAACTTCAGCAAAGCAGGCGCCTGTGGTCAGGCCAACGTATCCGGAACCGATAATCGTGAGTTTCATGTAAGAGAGTTATTCGTAATAGACAGTGAGCGCTTTTTGGGAACGCTCATTAAAGCCGTGTTCCGGCGACCCTCAAGCTGTAAGGCGGGTAAAATAGCTTTTTCTTGTTAGTTGAAAAAACAAAAAATCCAGCACCGGAAGACGATGCTGGATTAAAGAAAGCTTTTTTATACGTTCAGGGATTAGAACCCGCCGTTTCCACCGTTGCCACCGCGTCCATTGGGGCTTGGATCAATGACAAGCGGGATGCTGACTTGAGGGAAATCCTTAAGAGTGAGTGATACCACCATGCCATATTCATAGGATGATACATCGCTAGCGGAGCTGTAATTGTTACGAATCAAGGCACCTACAGCCATCGTCCAGCTAGCAAGGTCACGGGTGACACTGTAGCTTTGGTATTGGAGTGTGCTGTCATCGACTTCATAAATGTGATTCATTGAGAAGCCCCAGTTGTCATTGATTTTGGTATAGATGCGTGAGTAGAAGAGGTTGCTGTCTCGGAAGATTGGATTGTCACTCAACAGCATTTGTCCTACTGTCCAAGAGAAGCGTGTGTTTGGCATCCAAGTGACGCTGGTGTTGACTTCCGTAAAGCTATAATCACCGCCCATCGGGAGCTGACTGCCGATGCTAAGACTGAGCCAAGGGAGAGGGTTCCAGAAAAGATCGTTGTAAAGGTTTGAAATGCTTCGGTCAAACTCGGGATCTTCAATAAAGATATCAGCGTAGGTGTTAATCCCAGCATAATTGAAAGAGGTGCCGTCACGTTTGGTTTGAATCAAGTTTCTTACGCCGATGCGGGCAACGTTCCAACTTTGTAAATCATCAATCGCTGTGTAGAGCGGCACATCAATCGGCCTTGGGCGAGTGGTTGGGGCGAGATGATCAATGGTTGGGATACCGTCATTTTCGTCAATATCGAGAAATGAATAGTTCACGTAAGGCTGGATCGTATGGCGTAAACCGTCGATACCAAGAGCTCGGTTTTGAACTTCGTTCCAAGTCTTGCTGAATTTTGCTGAAAGGTCAAAACCAGTAGAAAAAATCGGCTTAGTTTGTGTGCTTACATCACTTTGGCCACCAGACACATTGGTGTAATAAGCGAGCCCGCCACCAATACGAGGCACAAAGTTAAGCCAGTTGCCATTACCAAAACTCATCGGGTAGAGCACTTCATTATAGCTGTAGGCACGGAAGAACTCATCCTGACTTAACTCCGCCTTTAAATTTGCAATGTCATTGGCTACGGCATCACTGGAGAGAAGTTCTGTCTGAGCCGTCTGAGAATAGATGGAGTCGACGCTGGACACTGACGTGCCTGCGAGGGCGAATATGGAATTTTTAACAGGTTGTAATTGCCCGTCAATAATTCCATCTGCTTGATAAGCCTTTAGATTGGCCGTTTGAGTTTTGATTTTGCCATCCAGAATAGATTGCTCAAGAGAGGAGAGCTTATCTTGTAAGAATCCAGCTGAAGTGGTGCCCTGATAATAGAAGTTGGAGTTACCAATCTTGGAGCGAGTGAAGTCAAATGCCAGTTCAGGCAATCTTTGATCGGCGTGAAAGAAGTCGTTCACCTGCACCCGAGCTAACAAGGTGGCAACAAAGCGATCGTCGCGTTTGACGAGCTTAATGTGGTTATCCGGTTCAGGATTAATTCTAAATTCGTTGGGGAAGTAATCTTCCAGCATATAAACATCACTGAGCTTAGTGATGTCAAAATCAAGATACCAAGAGCTTTCCTGGGGACCAGGAATGAAGATGCGGTGCTGGAACGCAATGATGTAACGGTTTTCATCAACTTGAGTATCGGGACGGGTGGAATCGTTGACTCCCATCGTGGGGTCCGTGTCATAGGCGTAATAGAGCTTGAGATGACCAATGTTGGGGTTGCTCTTCCATTTAACGGATTCGAAATCAGCACCTATGGCCACACCACGAGCGCTGCGGAGATCAAGGTGATATTTGGCAAGAGTATGGTCGCCATGCATGATGCCATACTGGTTAAGTAGAAATGCGCCCCACTCGCTGGCGTAGCCAGGTTGGAAGTAGTAGCCGAGTTCGTCATTGAGTGGTTGTACGAAATAGGGGAGATAAAGAACTGGAGTTTTTCCTGCATACACTTTCGCACCGCGCATGACGACCCGGTCATCAGGGTAGATGGTAATCGATTTAGCCTTGATGCGATAGTTGGGCACCTCGCTGTCATGCGTGGTGAAAATAGAGCCTTCCCCATCGATTCGATCTTTCTTCTCCGTGTCAGTCTTAAAACCTACGGTGTCGTAGAAAATAGGAGGGAGTGAACTGCGAATATTATTGGCAGAAAGGGACTGATTTTTGATGTTATAAATAATGCTCTCACCGCGATATATTTGGCCGTCCTTGAGAACTGTGACATTACCCTTGGCAATAATATCGCCAGTCACAGAGTTGTAATCTGCTTGGCTGGAACTGATTTCTACCCCTTCGTATTTGATGTGAACATCACCTTTGGCAGTCGCAACACCTGTTACTGGGTCAAATTGCGTTTCCAAACCTTCGATGTTGATGTTTTTGGTTAATGAACCAAGGAGGTCTGATTGAGCCTGTGTATGGGAGATCGCGAACAGGGCGCAACTTAAGAGAGTGAGGGCGGACTTCATGGTGCTGGATAGGGTAAAACGTCTCATGCAGGGCGCTAGGGGAGTGTGAAGTTGTTGGTTAATATGCATGAAATAGGCGATAGAGCGGGTGGCGGCAAGGAAAACGAAAAGAAAATTTCCATAATGCGATCGATCCGCATCCCTGAGGCCATTTTTATGGGATTTGAACCATGCAGACAGAGAGATTTAAATAACTCGAAAATGTCATTTAGGGTTTGGCATATGCCGTGCTTTTCTAGAGTCCACAGATGTCTATCCACGTTGCTCTCCATCACCGCACCACTTATACTTACGATCACCACATTACGTTGGGCCCTCAGACCATTCGTCTGCGGCCCGCACCGCATTGTCGGACTAAGATATTGAGTTATTCACTCACCGTTGAGCCATCCAAGAGGTATCTCAATTGGCAGCAGGACACGCATGCGAATTATTTGGCGAGGGTAGTCTTTCCTGAAAAGACGAACAAGCTCGACATCATGGTGGATCTGGTTGCGGACATGGCGGTCTACAATCCCTTTGATTTCTTCCTTGAACCTGAGGGGGAGCAGTATCCTTTCATCTATGATGAGCAGTTAAAGAAAGATTTGCAGCCGTTTATGACGGTCAATGAGATGACGCCTAAATTGGCCGCGTTGATTCAGATTTGGAGTAAGCGAAAGATGCGCACCATCGATTTCCTTGTGGAGATCAATAGCAGGATACATCAGGACATTGCTTACAATATCCGAATGGAGCCGGGCGTGCAGACTCCTGAGGAGACCTTAACGCTACAAAAAGGTTCCTGTCGTGATTCCGGCTGGCTTCTCGTGAATCTATGCCGCGGATTGGGCGTTGCGGCTCGTTTTGTGAGTGGTTATCTCATCCAACTTAAGGCGGATGTTAAATCGCTCGATGGTCCTAGTGGTGCAGAAAAAGATTTCACCGATCTGCATGCTTGGTGCGAAGTATACTTGCCTGGAGCAGGCTGGGTGGGGCTTGATCCGACCTCTGGATTGTTTGCTGGTGAAGGGCATATTCCACTCGCCTGTACACCTGAACCTTTTTCAGCAGCTCCTTTGACGGGATTAATGGAAAAGTGTGAATCCAGCCTTGATCATGTCATGGAGGTGACCCGTATTTATGAGTCGCCCCGTATCACCAAACCCTATAGTGAAGAGGAGTGGGAACGGATACTGTCTTCCGGTAAAGCGGTCGACAAGCGCCTTGTGGCGGGTGATGTCCGACTGACCATGGGAGGGGAACCTACATTCATCTCGATTGATGATCCAGACGGTCCGGAATGGAATTACACCGCCAACAGTATTCGCAAAAGAGAATTGTCGGGTGAGTTGATCAGAAGGCTTCGTAAGAAGTATGCCGATGAGGGGGGCTTCCTTCATTATGGCCAGGGGAAATGGTATCCAGGTGAACCCTTGCCGCGCTGGTCTCTCGGTTGCTGGTGGCGTAAAGATGGTGCCCCAATTTGGAAAAACGCGTCTCTCATTGCAGATGAGAATGTGGATTACAAGTATGGGGTAGATGAGGCCAAGGCTCTGATTGATAAATTAGCGTCCAAGCTTGGTATCACTTCAGAAACGATTCTTCCTTCGCATGAAGATGTTTTTTACTATATTTGGCGGGAGCGTCGGCTTCCTACGAATGTGGATCCCATTAATAACCATCTTGATAACAAGTTGGAGCGTGATCGCGTTCGCCGTATCTTTGAAGAGGGCCTAGGTGCGGTTGTTGGTTACGTCTTGCCACTTAGGCGTGGTAATGAGTCCGAAAAAGAAGGATGGGTAACATATCCTTGGTTCTTGCGGCGGGAGACTCTCTATCTCATGCCTGGTGATTCTGCCATGGGATTGCGTTTGCCACTGGATTCATTGCCCTGGGTTACAGAAAAAGATTACCCTTATTTGTATGAAGCGGATCCCACTCGAGATGTTGCTCCGTTGCCTTCCCATTTCCGTTCTAGAATAGAGAGTGATGGGGAGGTTGAATCGCTTCCTCCATCTGGCGCGCCAGAATCGGGCGTGAGTGATCGCACAGTGGTGCGAACTGCTCTCTGTGTTGAGCCGCGTAATGGTCGATTGCATGTCTTCATGCCTCCGATGGAGAAGGCAGAGGATTATCTTGAACTGGTTGCTGCAGTAGAGGCTGCTGTGACGGAACTTAACTTACCCATTATTTTTGAAGGTGCTACGCCTCCTCATGACCCGCGGCTGGAGGTGCTCAAAGTAACACCTGATCCAGGTGTGATTGAAGTAAACACGCATCCTTCTGCTTCTTGGGATGAGCTTGTGGAAAAAACAACCACACTTTATGAAGAGGCTCGTCTTACCCGATTGGGGACGGAGAAGTTCATGCTTGATGGCCGACACACAGGCACAGGTGGTGGGAATCATATTATCATCGGTGGTGCTACACCCACGGATTCTCCTGTTCTCAGAAGACCGGACTTGCTGCGCTCATTGTTGGGTTACTGGCAGAATCATCCTTCATTGAGTTACATGTTTAGCGGCCTTTTTATTGGCCCTACCAGTCAAGCTCCGCGAGTCGATGAAGCGCGGAATGACTCTCTTTACGAATTGGGAATCGCCTTCAATCAGGTTCCCGAACCCGGTGAATATATTCCGCCATGGACAGTGGATCGTATTTTTCGCAACCTTCTGATTGATCCAACAGGCAACACACACCGTGCGGAGTTTTGTATTGATAAGCTTTATAGCCCTGATGGCCCCACAGGTCGCCTTGGCTTACTTGAACTTAGAAGTTATGAGATGCCTCCTCATGCCCGCATGAGTATTGCGCAACATCTTCTCTTACGAGCTTTGGTCGCTAAATTTTGGGAGAATCCTTATAAGGCTTCGCCTGTTCGCTGGGGCACGGATATACATGACCGTTGGATGCTGCCACACTTTCTTTGGAATGATCTTAAGGATGTTACGGCTGATTTGCGTCAAGATGGCTTTGATCTTGAAACGGATTGGTTTGCACCACATCAGGAGTTTCGTTTCCCTCGAATCGGTGAATTCTCACAACGCGATGTTCATGTCGAGTTGCGCACGGCTTTAGAGCCTTGGCATGTCCTTGGCGAAGAGGACGGAGGTGGCGGAACGGTGCGTTATGTGGACAGTTCACTTGAGCGAATCCAAGTAAAAGTCACCGGGATGATCGACAATCGCCATGTCATCACGGTCAACGGTCACCGTCTCCCACTGCATCCAACGGGGATTAATGGTGAATATATTTGCGGCTTACGATATCGCGCCTGGCAGCCTGAGAACTGTCTGCAACCCTTGGTGGGAGTGCATGGTCCTCTGACCTTTGATTTATTGGACACTTGGAACAAGCGTTCTCTAGGGGGCTGTCGCTATCATGTGACACATCCGGGAGGTCTTAGTCACGAGCGATTACCCATCAATGCTTACGAAGCTGAAAGCCGTCGGCTGTCTCGATTTGAGAACATCGGGCATACATGGGGCTTTTTTGAATCGATACCGGAGAAGCGTTCACGTGAGTTTCCTTTCACACTCGATTTGCGTGCTTAGTATTTTCCGCCATGATGAGGCGTGCTTGATATCGTTCAAAATCCCAGCATGGATACCCCTTCTCTCCCACTTTACTCAAGTGTCGCAGACTTATTGGCGTCATGTCGTAGTAACGGTGGGGAGTATGAGGAAGCCTATGCGCCCGATGGTAGTGCCCGCCCGGCATGGAAACCTTTTCTTAATTCTATCTCAGGATTGTCGGTTCATGATCTTGCCTCGCGTCAAGAATCTGCTCGGCAATTGTTGCGGGATCATGGCGCCACTTATACGATTTATAATGAACAGCTCTCCGCTGATCGTCTCTGGCGTCTTGATATATTGCCGCACATTATTGGCGCTGATGAATGGGCCGTTTTAGAGAGTGGACTAAAGCAGCGTTCGCGACTTATCAGAAAGGTCGTCAATGACATCTATGGTGAGCGACGACTCCTCAAAGATGGTTGGATTCCCCCTGGTCTTGTCTTTGCGAATCCTGGATTTCTTCGAGCTGCTCATGGCGTTAAACCGGCAGGCGGATCGTTTCTGTTTCATCACGCGGTGGATTTAGCGCGTCGAGCGGATGGTAAATGGGTTGTGTTGGCCGATCGGACACAAGCACCATCAGGCAAGGGATACACCCTAGAAAATCGCATCCTGTTGACGAGTATTTTCCCCGAGGAATTTCGAGATATGCGGGTGCAGCGTCTTGCTCGTTTTTTTCAAATTGAGAAAGACGAACTCAGAGCACTGGCACCGCAGAATAAAAATGATCCTACCGTGGTGTTGCTCTCGCCCGGTCCGATGAATGAAACTTATTTCGAGCAATCCTACAAGGCACGCTATCTCGGCTATCCATTGGTGGAAGGCGCAGATTTGACAGTGCGTAATCGTAAGGTCTTTCTCAAGACTCTCGAAGGATTGCGTCAGGTGGATGTCATTATCCGCCGGGTTGATGATGTATTTTGTGATCCCCTGGAATTGCGCGGAGACACGTGGCTCGGGGTTCCAGGTCTCCTTGAAGCTTGGCGCGCAGGATCGGTCGCCATCGCGAATGGACTTGGTGCCGGCGTGGTTGAAACCCCCGCACTATTGCCTTTTCTTCCTGGCTTGTGCAGGCATTTGCTCACCGAGGAATTGCAGTTGCCCAATGCGGTGACGTGGTGGTGTGGTCAACAAGGTGAAATGCAACAGGTTGAAAGCAACCTCGATCAATATGTTATCAAACGCGCTTTTGTAGGCGGGGCAGGGCAGCCTGTCTTCGGTGCAAATTTGAGTGCTCAAGAGCGTGTTGAATTAATGGCTACAGTAAAGTCTCGTCCACAT
>VFKY01000182.1 GCA_009885275.1 Verrucomicrobiota bacterium
CACGAGATTCGATGGTTTAAGGACTTGAAGATTTCAGCACCGTAGGTGCGGCATCTTTGTAGAGAAGTGATGAGAACAACCGTGAGCTCCGTCAGGAGCGACATCTTCCGTTGCGCGGAACGACGATTTGATGATGTCACCCCCATGGGGTTTAAAATTCCGCAAAGGCCATTTTCTACAAAGATGTCGCACCTAAGGTGCTTTCCTGTTGCTGGATGAATAACCCTTTGAGTCCCGGCGGCATCGCGTTTAAGAAAAGAACATGTCCATTTCCACAGGAATTATTACCGTTTCCGATCGTGCCAGTGCAGGCGTCTATGAAGATCATGGTGGTCCCGCTTTAAAGAAGGCGGCCCTAGAATATGGATGGGTGGTCATTGCCGACGCCATCGTGCCTGACAACATATTGGCCATTCAGAGCGCCATCCGCTCTTTCAGTGCCCAAGGTTGCGGTCTTATTCTTACCACCGGTGGCACTGGCATGGCGGAACGTGATGTCACTCCGGAGGCCATTCGCGATATCATGCGCGTGGAGTTGCCCGGGTTTGGGGAAGTCATGCGCGCGCGTTCCATGGCGCTGACCCCGAATGCGATTTTGAGTCGCTGTCTCGCTGCCGTGATTGAAGGGTCCATCGTCATCGCTCTTCCCGGTAAGCCGCAGGGTGCGGTGGACTGCCTAAGCTTTGTTGTGGGAGCCATTCCTCACGCCGTGAAGCTCGCCCGCGAGGAGCCGACGAGTTGTTAATCACTCGGAAATGAAGCATCGTGGTAGCTGAGTAAATCTAATCCCTAAAATTGAATCCTCTTGGTTTCTCTTCGCGTAACTTGGAGCGACCGCCGTTGCGGCGTCGCATGCCATCGAACGCGGTGTCTGATCCGTCAGCTTTCATTTGATGAACGATGCGGAGCAACTCACCCAGTTTGCCTTTGGGGAAACCCTTGTGAGCAAACCAGGAGAGGTATTCTGCTGGTAGGTCATAAATGGGAATGCCATAAGGAGGAAAATGATCAGGACCAAATTTACCGAAGGGCATGAACATTTTTTCGATGGCGCCAAGATCAGCGGCCATTTGAGCGGCGATGTCGCCTTCGTTCATAAGAGACCGAGATCTTCTTCTTCCCAAGCGTCACTCATCTCTACCCCGCGACGGAGCGTGTAGACAAGATGTGGTGTGTAGAGCGCAGGTTCGAGTAGGAACGAGTCGTGACCTTTGTCGGAATGCACGGTGATATGCATGTTTGAGACATCAGCCTGTTCCAGCCAGCGGACCATTTCAGCTTGCTCTTCAGGATAGAAACAAAAGTCGGAATCAATACTGAAAACGAGATAGTGATGGCCGGCGCGCCGACTGATCGCGAAAAGCGCCCCATAGTCATCGACTCCAGCATCGCGGAGAGGATCGTAACGTAACCACATGTTGCAGATACGCAGATAGGTGTTGGCATCGAAACGCTTCACAAATTTTTTGCCTTGGTGCAGCATGTAGCTCTCAACGTTGTGATCAACCCGATACCAAGCGAGCTGGTCATCGGTTTGAAGAACATCCCCACGAGCGCGCCGCTCAATGGCATCAAGATGCACGAAAGTCTTGTGACTGATCATTCGGGCAAGTGTTAGCCCATACTCTGGAGTGGCCCCATCATAGTAGTTTCCGCCATGGAAATGGGGATCGTTTTCGATGGCCATGACCTGTTCAAACACGGTGAGGCGTGAGAGCACGGTGGTGCTTAAACCACTGGCAATGGAAACGACAAGTCTGACACGCTCAGGAAACATGGTAGCGAAGTTCAGCGTCATCAGTCCACCAATGGAAGCACCGATGACAGCGTGAAGTTTTTCAATGCCAAGATGATCAAGCAACAATGCTTGGGAGCGCACCACATCACCCGTGCTCACAGGAGGAAACTCTGCACCGTAAGGCTTTTGGGTTTTTGGATTGGTAGAAGCCGGGCCTGTACTGCCATAACAGCCGCCGAGATAATTGGCGCAGACGATGAAAAACTTGTCAGTGTCGAGTGCCTTGCCGGGTCCGATGAAGAGTTCCCACCAGCCACGTTGACAGTCATCGGTCCAGCGCTCGTCAGTGTTAGGTACGGCCTTGCAATGTCCTGCTGCATGGTGGCTGCCTGAAAGTGCATGGAAGAGCAGAATGGCATTCGTCTTGTCAGCATTGAGTTGACCATGTGTTTCGTATGCCAGTGACACATCATCAAGCATGAAGCCATTGGAAAAGAGAAATGGCTTTTCTGGATTGGCGATGCGGGCGAATTGCGCCTGAACTTCGTGGAGGGCTTTGGCAGACATGACAGGGCTAATGATGAATGAGATGCGCGGACGGGCAAGCAGAGAAAGCAAAGGCTTATTGAAGGCCAGCTTCTGCCAGTCGATCGTGAATTTCACTGGCTTGAAGCTTCTCTACCATTTCGCCAATGCGGCCCTCAACAAACATGTCGAGATTGTAGAGGGTGACTTCGATCCGGTGGTCGGTGATCCTGTTCTGCGGATAGTTATAAGTGCGAATTTTCTCTTCACGTCCGCCACTGCCAATGAGGTTTTTGCGATGAGCCGAATATTTGGAAGCTTCTTCCAACTGCTTCTTTTCCAGTAGTCGAGAGCGCAGGATGGTAAGGGCTTTTTCCTTGTTCTTGATCTGACTGCGTCCGTCCTGACAGCGCACGATCATTCCGGTTGGGATATGCAGGACCTGCACGGCAGAGTCAGTGGTATTCACTCCTTGACCACCGGCACCCGAGGAGCGGCAAACTTCAATGCGCACTTCATCAGGCTTCAACTGCACGTCCACTTCTTCCGCTTCCGGAAGTACGGCGACGGTAGCGGCGGATGTATGAATGCGACCTTGGGCTTCGGTACTTGGAACACGCTGCACGCGGTGAACGCCGCTTTCATACTTGAGTGTGCTGTAAACATCTTCACCGCTTAATTTAAAAACGACTTCCTTGTAGCCACCGACATCGGAAGGACTGGCTTCCATAGGTTCGATTTTCCAGCCTTTATCTTCGGCGTAGCGGGTGTACATGCGCAGTAAATCTGCGGCAAAGAGGGATGCCTCATCACCTCCTGTGCCAGCCCGGATTTCCATGATGACATCTCGTCCTTCCAAGGGATCAGGGGGAAGAATGGCAAGTTGCACGGCGGTTTCCAATTCCACGAGTTTTTGTTTCAAGGAGGGAAGTTCTTCTTCTGCCATATCAGCGAGTTCCACATCGCCCGACTTCATCAGTTCTCCATTGTCAGCGATCTGTTTTTCCACTTGAACATACTCATCCCAGGATCTGGTGAGCTTTTGGAGGGAGCGGTGTTCACGTAAAAAAAGACCAGCTCTTTTATTGTCTTCATAGAAGTCAGGGCGTCCCATTAGTTCCTCAAGTTCGTTGAGTCGGGCACGATTTTTTTCAATGATTGGTGAGTAGTCCATGAGAATATTGAGAACAAAGGGGCAAACAAAAGACGGTGTCGCGCCTGTCTAGGGCACGAACACCGTCTTGCTAAAATTAGAGATGAAGCGCTAAGCTTCGATTGCAACTGCGTCGACTTCGGCTGCTGCCGTGGCACCTGCTTTGGGCTTGGTGCGGCGTGTGGCAGAAGTAGAGCCGTAACGTTGAGCAAACTTGTCAACACGACCCGCGGTATCCACAAAGCGTTGTTCACCGGTGAAGAACGGATGGCACTGAGAGCAGATGCCAATACGAAGACTCTTGACGGTGGAAAGAGTGTTGTAGACCGCACCGCAAGTGCAGGTGATGGTCGTTTCGTGAGTTTCGGGATGAATTTCTTTTTTCATAACTAGGGTCGAATGTGAGTTGGCATTCGGTCCTGCCGGAGCAGGGAGGGTTGTGAAAGTATCCGAGACAGGCCCTGGGTCAAGGTCTTTTTGGGGTTGGAGTGGGCAGGCCTGTAGTCTTTTGAAAAATGTGGCCAGAGTAGAAGCGACGCCCTCGTCGCTTGGGGTGAAAGGCAAAGAAAGAAAAATCAGGTTATGTTTTCGATAACTTAGCACGTCTGGGCAAGGATATCGGTCCGGGAAGAGTTATCGAGCCTGGTGATCTTGAGGCTAGCCATCTTTACGACGTTCTCATCAGGCCAGAGGGTGACGATAGTCACATGCCCCCCAATAAAACGCTCGATGCGGGTGACATTGCCAAGTTCAAGCAATGGATTTTGGATGGAGCGTCATTGGATGGTGGAAAAAAACCAACTGCCGGGGCAAGGACCGGATTGCCTCCCAGACCTGTCAGCTCCGCTAGGCCCGTCATGCAGAACTGGAACAACACGGATGGACGCATCATTCAAGCGGCGATGATTCGCGTGGAAGGTGACAATGTGGTTTTGCAGATGGCCAATGGCCAGACTTATCCGTATCCGCTGAGTAAATTATCCGCCGCAAGTCAGGCTTTGGCGAAGAATGGTGGGAAGTAGGTGGGAAAAGTTGAGAATGGGCAGCTGTATTTTCTCAACGAAAAAGACCTTTCATTGCAACAACAAAGGTTTCAATAGAGCTACTCAAAGTGCACTGCCCGACGGAGCGTAATTTGAGGTGTGGAGCTATTCTTTGAATTCGGCATCCATCCGATGTCCACACACGAGAACTCGACTGGATGATGAGCCCAAGTCAACATGCCAAAATCCAAGACACATATCAATAGCATTGAATGGTACGATCTTTGTGCGGTAACCAGCACTTTGAGTCGTATTGATAGATTCAAATACGTTATTGAACCAAGTGTGTCCTTTTGGTGGTCGCCCATTTACGGAGTTCTTCTCGCCAGAAAACGAACGATATATATTTGGATCAAAGAGAAAAATGAAAGCACTGTTTCTTACAGTCGACACCCTCTCAACGTCGGGCAGGATTTCCATGAACTGTGCATTAGCTTTTGGACCATGATCAGGTCGGCATTTGAGTTCAAGTAGCATTACACAGGGCTGGACAATGCATACATCATAGGATCCCTGGTCAAGTTCGAATTTTCTAGGGCTACGTTGCCAGTTGTACACGCCTTGTTTTTTTGTGAGTATCTCAGCAGTTCCTGGGTTTGTAGAGCCTTCCTGTATCGTCCAGCCTAGTTCGAGGGCAGTCTCTAGGCATCTTACCCTCAAAAGTGATTCCGCCAGTGTTATAAAGGGTTCCAGTTTTATTCGAGGGAGAAGTGCTTCTACAAATGATACAATGTTTGCGTTCATATTTGGTTTATTCAATCTCTGAGCTACAGAAGTCTGTTGCGCCAATAACCGGGGTTTCGACTGCAATGCATGATGGCAATGATAAGAATAAAATCGGATTCAATGGTATAAAGTACTCCATAAGGAAAGCGGCGAGTAAGGCATCTGCGGACGTCCTCTTCGATGATAGGCCATCGGTTCGGGGCTTCGAGAATACGGCGCAGAACTGATTCGATCTCGTTAGTGAATGCTGTACCGAGTATGGGGCGACATCCTTTGTAGAAAGCTGCCGACTCGTGGAATTCAAGGCGAGCTTCTGGATGAAATTCAAGTCTCATCGATTGAGCATCTGACGAACCTCAGCCAGCACTTGTTCGCTGGGAATGGTTTGAACGCGACCTGAACGAACGTCGTCGCGTCGACGAATAGCTTCAGAAGCCCATGCTTGTTGAATGTCGTTATCCTCTAAAAAGTCCAGACTTTCGACGAGCTTCTCAGCGAGCTCAGCACGAGAGGAAGCAGAGAGATGCATTGCTTCCGCAGTGATCTGATCAATGGTCAGCGACATAGATGACATATAGTCAGGTTGATCGTAAAACTCAAGAACTTCATTTTAGCATTAGATGAGCGTAACATCACAATCCCCTCGGATGTCGCATTTGATAACCCGCAAAGCTTCGTGAGGTAGGGCGCCAGCGTGGGCCGTCGCCGCGACCGGCTCCATGATCGCTGGTGTCGAAACGCAGGCCGCAGACGGACATGAACACATGGCCGTCGTGCATGAAAATGGTGATATACTTTCCTGGGCCGCGCGATCCGTAACTGTAAAACTGTTTCGAAGTCATGGGACCGCGAATCAGGCCCGCTTTGTAAAGGACATGGGAAACGGAGCCGGAACAATCATACCCACGATCATAGAGAGACTTGTGTCCGCCGCCCCACTTGTAGGGTTTGCCTTGAAGACGATTGGCGGCATCCACTGCTTTGCGGATTGGCGTAGGCAGGGTGGACGGCGCACTCGCGGAACGCCCATTGTAATCGAGATAGGGTTGCGCCGGCAAGAACTGCTCTGTGGCACTGAGAATGAAGAGCCCTTGAACCAAGACACAGAGGCGACGACTGGTTGGTGAAAAAGCAATTTTCGCACTCATAAATATATCAGTTATTGTAATTATATTTAAATCGTCATTTTTGGCAATGATGTTTTCGAAATCTTAAAGGTCAGCTTTTTATAAAGAGTAGAGTAGATGAATGGGGCATCTGTGTTTGGCATTCAATTGACGACTGATATGACATCTGTGAACCGTGTTGCTTGCACGCCTCGCAATGTGTGCCATCATCCGCGCTCTTTTCTCTCTCATGGCATTGATTGTTCAAAAATATGGTGGCACCTCGGTTGGAAATCCCGAGCGCATTCGCAATGTAGCGCGGCGTGTTCTGGAAACCCAGCAGGCGGGAAATCAAGTGATCGCGGTCGTGTCTGCCATGTCGGGTGTAACCGACAATTTACTCAAGCTCGCGAAAGACGTTTCCGATCACCCCACTGATCGGGAGATGGATGTGCTTCTCTCCACGGGGGAGCAAACCACGATTGCCCTCACCGCCATGGCAATCAATCACCTCGGTGGTCGTGCCGTTTCTCTCACCGGAGCACAGGCAGGTATTAGTACCGATGGAGTGCATACCAAAGCTCGTATTTCCACCATCACTCCGAAGGCTGTTCAGAAAATGCTGACGGAAGGAAACATCGTTATCCTCGCCGGCTTTCAAGGACAGACCAGTGATGGACAAATTACCACACTGGGTCGCGGTGGCTCTGACCTCACGGCTATCGCCATGGCTGCGGCGGTGAAAGCAGACCTATGCCAAATTTTTACTGATGTGGACGGAGTTTTCACCTGTGATCCACGGGTCGTTTCGGTCGCACAAAAAATTGAGACCATCAGCTACGATGAAATGCTGGAGATGGCCAGCAGTGGCTCCAAGGTGATGCAGAGTCGCTCGGTGGAGTTTGCCAAAAAATTTGGAGTCCGTTTTGAAGTCCGCAACAGTATGAATAACAACCCAGGCACGCTTGTGAAAGAAGAAGAACCCGGCATGGAATCGGTCGTCGTACGCGGCGTCAGCATCGAACGCAATCAAGCCAAGATCACCATCGATGACGTACCCGATCGCCCAGGGATAGCGGCCAAAATTTTTGGAGCCATCAACCGTGCGAATATCGTCATCGATATGATCGTGCAAAACGTGAGCTTTGATGGTGAAACCGACATTAGCTTCACTTTGAGTGCCGCCGATCTGCCCAAGGCCGAAGCCGAGCTACGCAAGATTCTGCCCGAATTAGGGGATAGCGTTGATCTTCGTTCTCAGAGTGGGATTGCAAAATTGAGCATCGTCGGTATCGGCATGCGCAGCCACAGTGGTGTTGCTGCTCGGATGTTCAGCGCGCTCTCCGATGCTGGTATTAATATCCAGATGATCTCAACCAGCGAAATCAAGACCGCTGTTACTGTGAACGAAAGTGAGATTGAAAGCGCTGCCCGCGTCGTGCACACGGCTTTTGGTTTGGATAAGGTGGCCTAAGAAGCCGGATTCAGCGCTGCATGTGCCTTGGCCTGTGCTTCTTCCGCTTTACGCATGATTTCATCAGGCGAGGGTAGAGATGCCAGAACTTCGGCGGGAATGAATCCATCTGCTGCCATTTTGATGAGGCACTTTTTGCGCTCTTCGAGGGCTTTGTCGGCGCTGCGCTCCTTGGAGAAGCGAGATTTAGCGGCCTCACTGCGATCGCGAAGGCGGGCGTAGATGTCGCCGCCAAGAAGGCTGCTGATGTCCACCTTCATCTTCTCGCGACGCAGGTCATCGTCATTAATGATATCCCCGTTGATGGGGCCGGCCTGATACTTGGGAAACATGATCGCCACTTCTGGGCAGACACGGGAACAGGCGGGGCAGTTGGTCTTGCAGTTATCGTTGTTCTGCACCTGAATCTTGTTGTCTTCACTGACGCCGTAGACATCGAAGAGACAGAAGCTGAGGCACTGCATGCAGTTGGTGCAGCGAGAGTAGTCGATGACAGGAAACCAGGGCTTCCAAGTGCCCGGCTGGTTCATGGGACGCTGCCCGCGCGTTTTTTCCACGAGTTTAAGAATAGCTTCCGCATCGAGTCCTGTGATGTCCTGAGATTCGATGTTCACTTTTCCGGTGGCATCTTCGAGGACTGGTGCCTTTTGATTTTCAAATAAACCAAGCACGAGCATGCTGCGATCGTCATGAGGAAAGCCGATCTGTCCATGGGGTGTAGCGCGGGTAACGGCATAGCCTTTGTCGAGTAAGGCCATCATTACGGTGGCGCGCGCTTCTGCGGAAAGTGCGATAGCGCCTTCGCCTTCATAGAGAACGACACGGAGCGGGCGATGAGTGTGGGTGATCATGGGACAGGAAGGTTTAAGGTTTAAGGTTCAAGGTTTAAAGGCTCCACTTGCAGCATGGCGGTCGCGACTTCATCGGCGGATTGCACTCGCATGTTGAGAATTTCGGCACCTTCTTCTGGCAGGGGGAAGTTGCATTGTTGGAACAGGCCGCGTACGACGCGTGGATAGCAAGCGGCGATACGCAAAGGGGCGCCTTCTGCAAAAGCTTTCAATCGGGGATCTCGATGAGCTGCCATCTCACAAAGGTCCGCCACGGTTTCAAAGCTGGCACCGGATTCACAGAGTTTTTGCAGGACACCGTCTTTAACGGATGGTGGAACCACCTGAGCATAGGCACAGCGGCAGTAGAGAAGTTTGGGCTGAGTGACAGACATTGTGATGTCGGCAATTATGACCTTTGTCGCGCGGCACACAAGCGGCATTCTATCGTGTAGGTGTGCATTTGCCTCCATTCATGATATGCGGTGCGTGTGTTTTTATAGGAGCGTACGCGACGCACTCAGGTGATCATGCGCACCATCGCCTTCTTTGGTGTGCCCGTCGTTCTGGCTTAACCCGTTTCTATCTACTTACTGGATTTTTTGAGGTGCGATGGATAAGGATCACCTCGTGTATTGAGAGAAACTATTTCGCGAGAGGGAAAGGCTCACCATAAAAGCGTTCGTAAAAAGCACGGCGACGTCCCGCAGTATCAAGATGTTTAGGGAGAGTGTCCCAGACCATTTGTCGCGCTGTGGCCATCATGGATAAGCCCATCTCGAATCTTTGCCCAGCAGTGAGCGCCATCATCTTACGAAAGATCATTTCGTTGATCTCAGGTGCTGTGTCCTTCACGGAGAAACCCGTGTTAGCATATCTGTCAGGTTCAATTTTGCTGACCATGACTTTATATACGCCATGTCACAGTCTGTAGCGAGCAAGTTTTCAACGTCGGCTATTTGTCTCTCAGAATGAGATTCTCTAGCCCATTCCAGCTTGGAGAGGATCAGATCTTCTTTGCTGACTACCCAAGCTGCAAATCCCCCCATATGCAGGCGTGTCCGACGAGAAAACTCAAGCAAACGATAATCTTCACGCTTACGGATCATGAAGTCTATTTTGATGAGAGACTCTTGATGGATGGCGTTAAAGCTGGATTGATGTAGCACAGCTTCGCGAGCAGCTTCAGCGGAAATATAATACTCATCACCAAAAATGGCAGGCAGCCTTGATACATCCTTCAGATAAAAAGCCAGCACCAAATCGATATCGCGAGTCATGCGTGGTTGTGTGTAGCAATTTAGTGCCATGGAACCCGTTAGCATGTACTCGAGCTCAGCAGTTTCAAGTCGAACTACCATGTCGCGAAGTGTAGCGAGTTCGGTGGTCATGGTATGCTTGCCAGTTCTGTTTTATAAGTCTGATTTACCATCATTTCTCCAGCGAATGATAAACACCGAAGTCATTGTAGAAAAAGCGTTTTGCGATCTTATACATCCAGTGTTTTTCAGGGATGGATTCCTCTTTTACCCATTGGCTTGGACGAGGAGTCATGCTTTCGAGTTCGGCCATGGCGGTCTGGCGTATAGTGGTGTCGTAGGCGCCGTGTTTTAAGACGAGTTGCTTCACGATATCAGGTCGTTCCAAGACAACGCAGCCTCGGGTGTGTTTGGCCGAAGTCTCGCGGAAGTCTTTGAGGAAAGCGGAGTTTGTGAACGTCTCGTAGATGCCGCGGGAGTCCTTGATGTTTTCAGTGGCAAACTGAATGATGGGACAGGGTTCGATGTCGCCTTTAGGGCCAACATGGTGGCTGATGCCGGTGGACATGGGGCAGAGAGCGTCACCAGCATGATCATAGTAGGCATCGACGATGGCGATTGGTTTTTCTGCGCGCATGTTGACAATGAATCGTCTCGCTTGTTGGATCTGCTCCGGAGTCAGTGCTAGGTCAACGCTGATCTTGGGGCCGACAGGGCGATAAGTATGATACCACGTGTAGTGCACGCCGAGGTCGATCAGTTTGTCGAGCCAGGATTCACTGAGTAGATCATCAATGTTCGTGCGGCATAGACTGGTGGCGACACCGGTGAGAAGTTTGGCGTCGAGGCAATGTTGTAAGCCCCGAAGAGTGCGATTGAGCACGTCTTTGTTGCCGCGTCGTTCATCGCTCACGGTGCTAGTGCCTTCGATGCTCACAAGTGGAGTGGCATTGCCGAGCTTGCGTAAGGCCTGTGCTGTTTTCTCCGTGATGAGTTGGCCGTTCGTGAAGATTTGAAAATAGGCATCAGGATGTTGCGCAATCAAATCAAGCAGTTCTGGATGCATGAAAGGTTCCCCGCCGAGGATGCCGAAGAAGCTATTCCCGTGCGCCTTGGCATTGTTGATCGTGCGGTTGAGCGTATCGAGATCGATGGCATTCCGCGGTGCTTCGACATCGACCCAGCAGCCCTGACAGCGAAGGTTACAACTATTGAGGATGGAGAGGTAAAGGAAGGGCGGGAAGTAGGTGCCTTCCTTCATGCGCTTTTTGAAGAGCATGACTGAGCGCGCCCCTTTGTAGCCGAAGTTCCATGCCATTTTTGTGAGGCACTTAGAGTCAACGGTTCTGAGGATGCGGCTGCTGAGGGAAAGGATCATAGAGCGGTGAGTCGGTGAGTCGGTGAGTCGGTGAGTCGGTAAAGATAACGTCTGTCAGCGGATGGATCACGCATCGAAGATGACACTGCTTACCGATACACTGACGCACCGTCCACTGTCCACCGATTTACCGTCTACTCTTCCCCGTGACCTTCGTCAGCCATGCGTTGGATTGTTTTTGAGAGTAACTCAATGTAGCCATGCACGTCCATGGATTCCTCTTCTGGCTCGCCTCGCGTGGCATAGAGCCAGCCGACTTCATAAGGATCGCTTTTCACAATGCAGGCATCGGCTTGGAGCGCGGGGTTGGTCGAGGCAAACGTCCCTTGCATGACGCAATAGACATCGCTCGCCGCTTTGAATCCCTCGACGCTACCGATGGCTTGTCCGGGCTCAATGGGGTCGCCTTCCTTGACATTGAAGCTGCTGTCCACCAGTTCACCGAGCATGCGGGTGGCGAATTTGGTAAAACCCACGCGCCAGAGTCCTGATTCTCCTTCCACCGGTGCCATCCAGTAATGGGAACGTGAATAGCGATAGGTCTCGGGAAAGCGAGCCGAGAAACGGGCGTGTTTGAAGCGGACAAATGAGAGCGGCATGGGGAAGTGAGTAGAAGCGACGCCCTCGTCGCTTGGTTCAGAGTTAGGAAGGATGAAGGTTTAAGACCTAAGGTTCAAGGGGTAAAGTCAGCGGATTTTTGAGGCGCGGGGATTACTTACCGTTGACCACCGGCTAATGAACGCTAACTAGAATCCCATGAAAATCATCTCCACACCTAACGCTCCTACCGCTGTTGGCCCATACTCTCAAGCCGTGCGCACGGGTAATCTTCTTTTTTGCTCCGGGCAAATCCCGATCAATCCAGCCAGCGGAAAAATTGAAGCCACGGAAGTTGAAGGTCAGGCCGTGCAGGTGATTGCTAACATCAAAGGATTGCTTGGCGGTGTTGGTTTGACGATCAACAATGTCGTCAAAGCGACGATGTTCCTACAGGACATGAATGATTTCGCCAAAGTGAATGCCATTTATGAAGCTGGATTCGAAGGGCATAAGCCAGCGCGTTCGACGATCCAAGTTGCCAAGCTTCCTCTCGGTTCCTTAGTGGAAATTGAAGTGATTGCTGAGTTCGCTGATTAAAGAGAAATCCTATCAATTTTTTCAAGCATCTTATGCTTCCATCAACTTGATCAGGAGTCTGCGTACGATCTGGCGTTGTGGTTGATTGCCTTCACGATCGAAGGATTCATCAAGGTTTCTTAGAACTCGAGCGATGATTGTTTCCACAGTAGCTTGTTGATGGATAATTTCCTCCATTGAAGGATTGGCTGCAGGATGGTGTTTTGCGACATCTTCGGCTACCATGAAGCGGCCTCGATTGAAGCAGTCCACCAACCAGATTCCATCGGGTTGTTCAACGCGTGCCAAAAAATGACCTGGGAAGTTGCAGCCATTTATATTCATCCCGAGCCTTTTTCCCACAAGCATATAAACAGAGCAAAGAGAGAGAGGGTTACCGAGTCCTTGTGAAATCACCCAGCAAAGGTTGTTGTTCGAAGTGGCGTAATAGTTTTTACTGTTGCCTCTGAGTTTAGCTTCGTTACCACGACCACCGAAAAGATATTCAGCGAGCTTGCGAGCATCAGTAACGAGACCTTCAGTAACAGAACTTTCAGCAAGCTCGTCAAGTTTGCGCCCAAGTTCTTCTGGAAGTGATTTCCATCCATTGAGAAAAGCCGAGAGTTGACCAAGTGCTGCTTCCAATTGATCTGAAGGTGTGGGAAGCAAGCGCCATGACAGCCATGATACTTCAAGTTCCTCACGGTAGGCAGGGGCTAAGAGCTCATTCAATAAGCGTTCTTGTTCCGCATCAAGCGGTACATCGAGTGCAAGTATCTGCTCGGGGAGATCATGACGGAGTGGCACCAGCCTGGCTCGTACCGCTTCTCTTACGATTGGAGAGTCATCGTCGAGAAGCTTTAGTAGGTGAAGTAGCTCCGGAGACGCAGTCGGCATATTTTTTTTTAGCAAAAGGCAGGGTATGAAGCAATAGGAAAATCACTAGTCGGATTCACTACAGAAGAGACAAAGCATCCACATCCCAGGTCATGATGACATCTTCAGGGAGTGTCATATTTGCCAAAACCCCCTGAAGATGGGCAACAAGAGGGCGAACTTTGCTCGTGCGCAAAAGGAGCTGAAATCGAAATTGTCCGTGAGCTTTTTCCAGCGGACTAGGGCAAACTTCACCCATTTGCGCTGTTTCAGGCAAATCACTTTGTAATCGATTGGCAAAGGTCTGGAGTGTGAATTCTGCATGGTTGGCTACTTTGCCGCGACATCCCATCAAAATGACGTGAGTATAAGGTGGATAAGGACCGTGTTTTCGATGTTCTAACTCTTGTTCTGCGTAGCCTTGGTAATCTGCATGCCGAGCAAACTGGATGGCGGGGCTGTGTGGGTTATAGGTTTGAATATATACCTCCCCCTTGCGTTCCCCTCGTCCTGAACGTCCGGCCACTTGCGTCAATAATTGGAAGGTTCGCTCTGCCGCCCGGAAGTCAGGAAGATTCAACGCGAGATCCGCATTAAGCACACCGACGAGTGTGACATTGGGGAAATCTAATCCCTTTGCGATCATTTGGGTGCCAATGAGTAAGTCTAATTTTTGACTGCGAAAGGCTTTTAAGGTGTCGCGCAGTTGATTTTTTTTCTGCATGGAATCCGTATCAACACGTGCTATACGAGCGGTTGGGAATACGGTGCGGATGCTTTCTTCTGCTCTTTCTGTGCCATAGCCAGCAAAGAGAATGGAGGGATCGCCACAAGCTTCACATTTCTTTGGGGGTAATCGCCTCATGCCGCAAACATGACAAACCAGTCGGTGATCTTTTTTATGATAAGTCAGTGAGACAGCACATTCGATGCATTTACAGACCGCTCCACATTCCATGCAGGAAAGGGCGGTATTAAATCCTCGCCGATTTAAGAACAGAATGGTCTGTTCTTGTCGGTCTAGCCTTTGTTGGATGGCGAGGCGAAGTTTTTCACTAAGGATACTGAACCCGTCTTTCGTCTTTCGTTTTTCCAAGCGCATGTCAACGATACGGATCAGAGGCATTGATTTGCCATCAGTTCGTTTTGTCAGAACTAAGCGATCATATTTGCCCTCGCATGAGTTTACATAAGTTTCTAGACATGGGGTGGCGCTGCCAAGGAGACAAGGGCATCCCTCGAGCTTTGCTCGTACAACTGCCAAGTCACGAGCATGATAGCGCGGCGCTTCTTCTTGCTTGTAGCTAGGCTCATGTTCTTCATCCACAATGATGATGCCAATATTCTCCAGTGGGGCAAAGATGGCACTGCGGGCACCGATCACAATATCGGCTCGCCCCTCATGAATTTTATACCACTCGTCGTGACGCTCTCCATCGGAGAGATGGCTATGCAAGACTGCTATGCGTTGTTTTCTCTCGGCGAACCGACATTTAAAACGCTCGATGGTTTGTGGAGTAAGACTTATTTCCGGCACTAGGACCAGTGCCGTCTTGCCCTTTTCGAGTACACGACCAATGGCTTGGAGATAGACTTCGGTCTTCCCGCTGCCTGTTACACCATGCAGGAGCATGGGTTTAGCCAGCGTTGGATTCTCAAGAGATTGTAAGACATGGGCAAATGCGGCACTTTGTTCCTCCGTCAGCGTTAGAGGAGCGGAGGGTAAGAATTCTTCATCCGCAAAGGGATCGCGTTCCACTCGTATTTCACTGCGAGTGACGAGGCCCTTTTTAGCTAGTATATGAATGACTTGAGTGGCCCTTGGGAGATGCTGCCGTAGAAAACTCAGCGTCGCTTCTCCACCATGCTCTCGCAGTAACTCAATGATACGAGCTTGAATGGGTGCTGAGCGGCTAAGTTTTTCTATCTCTTCACAATTCAGTGTTTGTCCTAAGGAAATATGGCTGTCAGAAAGAAAGCTCTCTGGCTTATTCCGCACAGCTTCAGGCAACATGGTCCGTAGCACTTGCCGTACAGGGCATAGATAGTAGGCGGCGATCCATTGAGCGAGCTTAAGGAGGTTTTCTGTAAACATCGCCTTAGAGCCAATGGCGTCACTGATGGGGCGTAGTTTTTTGAGGTGCGGAGACTCACTAAGAAGTTGTAACACGATGGCAACAGCTTTGCGGCCTTGTAATGGAACATGCACGCGTGAGCCAAGTTTGATCCGATGGGTTAAGTTTTCCGGTATGAGATAGTCAAGCTCTAGGGATGTCTCCTCCAGCATGACTCGGACGATGGAATTGTGAGTCGTTGTTTGAGCGGTGTTTGCATCCGACAGCTCGCCTGTCATTTCAAAAAGAAATGACTGCGCTGGAACTGTCTGGGGATCGGCAGAACTCATGGTAGTGGCAGCATAAGAGCAGTCTTCGTCATTGAAACAAAAAAGCCTTCCGGCTTGCACCGGAAGGCTTGGGGTAATATTGGTTTTAATCCAATATCAAATTAGAAGCTAACGCTGAGGCTAATTCCACCGTATACGCGGCTTTCTTCACCGAGGCCATCAAGTGCATCGATAGGGAAGTTTCCAGCAATGTATGGAGTAAGTGTAGCGGACTTCGTCAACTTGATAGGAGCTGAGAGTTGGAGCTTCACGTGGTTGAAACCACTAACGCCGTAGTAGCTGTCTGCATAAGAGATGAGAGCAGCAGGAATAAGGCTGATGCGATCATTAACTGCGAAGGTATGTGACACACCGGTTTCGATGTAGAATCCATCAGCAGCGAAGTCATAATAAGCACCACCCACAAGGTCAACTGGACCTACTGGTACTGCAAGGAGGAGACCGATTTCATCGATATCTTCAAGCACACTTCCGTCACCATAGAAGAAGTAATGTTGATACTTCAAACCGACGGTGGCTGCTCCAACCTTTGCCATGAGGGCCGCATAGAGATCAAGCTCTTGGTAAGAACCACCGAGAACGAATGAATCGTCAGCAGAAGAACCGTACCACGCACCAGCATTAATGGAAAGCATGTCATTGATGGCGAAGTTGCCGTCAACCGCTGCTGTTACAAGGTTGTCAGCGAAGTTAACACCACGATAAACGTAGTTGGTGTCATATCCGATGGTGGAGGTGATGCCAAGGGGCTCTTCTGCTGCTTGAACAGGGATAGGAGCTTTGGGGGCAGTGCCAGCAAATGCGGAAACCGCAAAGGCTGCGCTAAGGATAGTTGTGAGCAAGGATTTGATTTTCATGCAGTTTTACTTGTGTTGTTGTTGTGGTAGTTATGTCTGATTATCGAATAAGTGTCTGTATATGTCAGATGCTTGAGTGACAAATTCACACACTAATTTTGCCGATTTTGAAAAACTAGCACCAAACATTCAGATGGCTAGTGTTTTTATCACTTTTTAACATAAATTCATGATTATAATCATCATAATGTGAGATGCAAATTGCTCACAATGAACACCATATGTTTATTTAACTTTTGTTTATTAAAGCTGAAGCGGATTACCCTTCAGCTTACTTTAAAGTGTCTATCGTGAATTAAGCGAGATCAGTGGACAGTACGGAGTTTGCTTCTCTCTTCGCGAGAAGCTTCGCCTGCTTAATTACTCCCGCTGCTTTTTCATCGAAATTGTAGGCATGGCAACTCGGGCAACTGGCCGTTCGCGCGGTCACTATGGAACCGCACCCTTCGCAGACCTTATAGTCTTCAGGTTGCTCGATGATCTTTTCAGCTTGTTTAATGCGTTCTTGGTGTTGGTCGCTTTTGACGCTCATGAGTGATTATATTTAGTATAGAAGGATTTAGAAATAATACGCATGAAAATGGCGAACGTCGACATTGGACAAAAAAATGGCGCGGAAATTTCCGCGCCGTTAATGTCAAAAATAGGGGCTTAACTTATTTGCCGATCTTGGCAATCTGAGCTGCAACGCGGCTTTTGAGGCGGGATGCTGTGTTCTTATGGAGCGTACTTACTTTAGCGGCCTTGTCGGCGGCTGATGCAAATTCGTTGTAGGCAGTTTGTGCTGCGGTGGCATCGCCAGCCGAGACGGCTGTCAAAACTTTTTTACGCAACGTGCGAATACGGCTCTTTTTAGCTTGGTTCAACGCAGTGCGCTTTTCAGTTCTGCGAATGTCTTTCTTGGAGGAGCGAATATTGGCCATATGCGTGTATACTGTTTTAAGGGCGGTTTTACTAAGTCACAGAGGTGTAGTTGTCAAGCTATGGAGAGAAGTATTTCCGCCTACTTGTAGCCAGTAATCATGGCGCAGGTGGTGTCTTTTTGCTTGCCTCCTGATTGACGGATGGTCACGACGTAAACACCGGTGCGCTTTGGCTTAGCTTGTAAGATAAGCCCCCAACCACCTTCTACAGTCTCCACTTTGCTTTCAATCGGGTTACCTGCCCCATCCAATACATGAGCGGCGATTTGAATTCCGCTATTCTTTGGAACGGCAACACAGATGCGATATTCGTTACCCTTAAAAAATTGTACGCGCACTGCCTTACCTAGCTCAGGCTTTAATTCCCGAACCCAAATGTCAGCCTGAAAATTGAAGCCATCCTTTTCATCCTGAGTGGTTAGGCTTAAAACAGCATTTGTTGCGTCCTTTTCATCATCAGCAAATCCCCGCGAAACTAGTCCAAGACACAGAAAAATAATGCCACAGTTTCTTAGTAGGTGGAGTGCCTGCATACGGCCTGATAGATGAAGTCTGGAGAAGATAACGTTCGCTCTCATGTAATTTAGGGATATTAAATCGTCCCATTAGTTGCACACTATAAAGAGCGTGCGAAAGTTTGCACTCGATAGTTCAAAGGAATAATAACCCATTTTCATATTTATTAGTCATGGCGCATATTGTATTCACCCTTGAGGATGGTACGGAAATTGAGACCGAGTTGGATTCGGATGTCATTACCATAGGTCGCCATTCGGATAGCATTGTTGAGCTTCCCAGCGCCTCTGTCAGTAGCCATCATGCGACCATTAAGCGTCGCAAGGATAGTTTTTATGTGCAAGATCTAGGTACGACCAATGGCACCAAGCTCAATGGAGTCGAAGTTGAAGAAGCTAAGTTGGAGGATGGGGATCAGCTTTGCTTTGGAGATATCCCCGCAGTGGTTCATCTAAAGGCTGCGGCAGAGAAAAAAGAAGCAGTGGTTGCGGCGGCTGTAAAAAAAGAAACTTCTGCGGTTGAAGAGCACGATACCAGCAAAAAAAGTTCAACAAAAAATAGCACTTCTAAGAAGATTGTTGCGGCTTCTGGTAATCGTCGCCCCATGCCCATGAAGCGTGGCTCTATTCCTCAATATAAAGAGACGGTAGGTTGTGCCGGTTTCGTGGCTTTCCTTTCCTTTATAGGTCTAGTGTTTGTGATAGGGCTGCATCTGCGTCATGCAGCTGAGACTGGCGGCTTTTTGACAGGGGATATCCTCAAGAAAATGCGTGATGGTGTCGGTGAACAAGGTTCGGCTCCAGATACCGATGATAAGGACTCGAAGCCTGTTAAGAAGAAAAAAAATAAAGAAGAAGACTCGAAGCCGCCGGAAAATGCGGATAACGCTTCGGCGCCGAATGCTGCCCCAGCAACGGAGGTTAAGTAAGCATCTTAATATCTCGACCAATCTCGACCAAGTCTGGTCGGGATCTCAAATGACTGGATCTGAGTAAAATTCCGAGATAAGTCTTCGGTATGGAGGAATGGTACGCGGTACAGGTTTCGAACCTGTGACCCCCACCATGTCAAGGTGATGCTCTACCACTGAGCTAACCGCGCGTGCTAACAAATTCAGGGTGTTTTGATACACTCATGCGGCTCGACTGCAAATGCATTTTTTGAAATGCCGTAATTACTCTGACTTGCAGGCCTTTGCTGCTTCTTCCATGACTAGCTCAAAGCTAATTCCACGTAATTGAAATACTCGAAGAATGGTGTCTTCAATCAGGTTATTGGGGCAGGATGCACCGGCGGTGACTCCGACCGTTACAGGGTCACTGCTTGCGAGCTTATGGGAGTAACTTGTTTTTTCTGCACGTTGGTGAAGATCAAAGTGCACTATTTCAGAGAAACTTTTCAAGCATTCTGCAGTGCGAATGAAAAAGGTGGGCAGTTGTTTCTCTCCGATTTCAACCAAATGAGTGGTGTTGGAGCTGTTGTATCCGCCGACGACAAGCAACACATCCAGCGGCTTGCGTAGCATTTCAAAAAGAGAATCCTGCCGTTCCTGCGTTGCCCCGCAGATGGTGTCGAATACTTGAAAATTATCCGCAATCGCATTCTCACCATCACGATCTCTGATCGCGCGGAGCACGCGTCGTTGCAGTTCCTCCGTCTCCGATTTTAGCATGGTGGTTTGATTGGCGACGCCGACGCGCTTGAGGTGCAGGTCGGGATCAAAACCAAGCGAAGCATCTTTGCCGAAACGTTGGAGAAATTCTTCACGATTGCCGCCGTGACGGATGTAGTCACAGACGTAATCGACATCGCCCAACGTGAGAAGGACAAGAAAATGCCCATCGCCTTTATCGCCAAGCGCCCGGGATGAAGTGGCGCGTGTTTCTTCATGGGTCGCCTTGCCATGAATGATGGAGGTGAAGCCCTGCTTGGCATAGCCGCGCACACGTTTCCAGACGCTCATGACATCACCACAAGTAGTGTCCACGACCAAGCAGCCACGCTGACTGATGATTTCCATGAGTCTTGTTTCAGCACCGAAAGCGGGAACGATAACCACGTCAGCAGCTTCCAGTTTTGCGGCAGCTTCTTCATGCTGATGAATGGGAATACTGATGATGCCCATTTCCGTGAGTTGCCGGTTTACTTCTGGATTGTGGATAATTTCACCAAGGAGGAAAACTCGGCGATCAGCAAAAACTCTACGTGCGGCATAAGCGAGATCGATGGCTCGTTCAACGCCATAGCAAAATCCAAAGTCTTTTGCGAGACGGATGGTGGTATTACCCACGGCCATGAATCCCCCGGCCTTACGCAAGTTTTCCACCAAGACGCTGCGGTAGTGGACTTCCACTTCGGCATGAACTCTCTCCATGACTTCCGGGGTACGGACATTCACGCGGAGGGGTTTAGCTTTTACGATCTCTGCGGACATAGAGCAAAAGACTAATCGACAAACAGCGGCTTCGTTGGCTTTTTGAAAGCAGAACTACTGATAAGGACGCTGGCCGGCGGATCAGGCGCGAGATAGTGCTCTGGTCCTGGACGCGTGGCTTTGGCTCCGAGCGTAGCATCTTCAGGCTGGGTCTCGGCTATGTAGATCGGAGTTCCGGGCTTGGCCAATGCGAAAAACTTGGCGGCGACATTGGGGTGTAATCTCAAGCAACCGTGGGAACGTGGAATATTCCAAACATAGCCGGAATGAAAACCATAAGCAGGGGAGAACTCGACCCAGTAGGCCATGGGGAAGCCGACGTAGCGGTCTCCACCGTTGACTTGGGAGCTTTTGGCGGGATAAGCGGTTCCATTGCTGGAGACCCCGAAGCCGTAGCTTCCACTACGCTTATTTTCGATTTTATTATAAACACGAAAGGAGCCTCGAGGCGTTGGATTCGTAGGGGTGCCGATTGTTGTCGCTGTAACGAGGAGAGGGCGTTGACCTTCCATCACGTATACCATCTGTTTACTGAGGCTTACTTTGATGGCGACGTTGTTAGGATTCTTAGGACGGTATGCAGGGACATCGTAATCATCTTGTTTCGTCACTAGAGTCTGACAACTCGTGAGTGCGAGAGATGTTGCCGCAAACAGAACTTTTAGCACTGTTTTGTATGTTTGGTTGGAAATACTCATGGTAGAAGTCTCGTAGCACATATCTAATCTATCACCACCGTTTTATCACCTCCTATGAAATTTCATTGTCTATTACCACTGCTTGTTTTTGGATTCAGCCTTCAAGCAGAATCCCCCGTGAAAACTGAATTCGTACTCTTTGACGGTGAATCACTCACTGGCTGGAAGGAGCATGATGCTGGAGCGAGTGGCGCAGTGGAAGTGGTGAATGGCGAAATCATCATCAAGACTGGAGAATCCATTTCAGGGATCATTTATACAAAGGCTGCAGAGTTACCCCAGACGAATTATGAAATAACACTCGAAGCCAAGCGCGTGGACGGGGTTGATTTCTTCTGCGGACTTACGTTTCCTGTAGGAAGCGCTAAAACTTGCGCCACTTTGTTGCTTGGTGGCTGGGGGGGGAGTGTCACCGGCATCTCCAGCATTGATGGCGTTGATGCTTCAGAGAATGCCACGGGTCATTATCGTAAGTTTGAGAGTAATAAATGGTATCGTGTCAAACTGAGGGTTACCCCCAAAAATTTAACCGCTTGGGTGAACGATGAAAAGATCATCGATCAAGATATTGAAGGGCGGAAAGTGGGATTGCGCCCCGGTCCCATTGAGGAGTACGCCCCATTGTCACTGACGACTTATCAAACGAAAGCGGCGCTTAAGAATATCAAGGTTACCGTTGTGCCACCCGTGGCCAAATAAGCAGCTATTTGGCGGTCATCAGGAAGCGCATAAATTCTCGCATCGCAGGTGTGGTTGCTCGGGCTTGTTTGCGAAGAATTCCGAGCGGGCGCTTTAACTCTGCGTCTTCGACTTTGACAGAGCATATACGGCCTTCAGCAACCTCTTTATCCACGGTGTGTCGGGGGACAATGGATACTACCCCGGCAACCTCTACGGCGCGTTTTACCGTCTCAATGGTGTCGAATTCATGTTGTTGATTGAAAGTAATGTTGTGAACTTTCAGGGCGCGATCAATCGCCTTTCGGGTGGGCGTGTCTGGTTCAAAAGCCACGAAGCGTTCACCCTGCAATTCTTGGAGTTTGACCTTCTTTTTCTTCGCCAGTTTGTGAGTGGGAGGACAGATGATCACCATTTCATCTTCATCAAACACATCAGCGATAATGCCTCGGCCACGAATAGGGTAGGGAACTAGCCCGAGATCCGCGCGACCTTCGGCGACATCGTCATAAATCGCCGCAGAGCGTTTGTATTCCATTAGAACTTCCACATCGGGGTGAGCCTCACGAAATTTCACCAGTTTGGCAGGGAGTTGATGCAATCCAATGCTATAAACCGTGGCGACACGGAGTGGTCCTACGACAATATCTCGAAGTTCATGGAGTCGTGAACCAATTCCCTCATAGATGTCTAGAACTTCACGTGCTGCCTGCTCAAAAATCTGGCCTTCCGGCGTGGTGGAAAACTTTTTTCCTCCCCGTTCAAAAAAAACGACGCCATACATTTCCTCTAAACTCCGTATTTGTTGGCTTACCGCGCTTTGCGTAATATTATTCTTACTTGCGGACTGACTGAAGCTGCCTGTTTTTACGAGATCACAAAAAATTCGAAATGTCTGAATTTGCATTTGAGATGGATGAGGAAAATGACGTAACTTAAAGAGGAGAGATAAATAGATGGTTCTTATTCACGATAATCTAATCCTTGTAAAATCTAAAATCGCTGAAGCTGCGTTACGCGTTCATCGCCAGGCAGAAGATGTGGAGCTTATTGCTGTAAGTAAAACTTTTCCCGCGAGTGTTATTCGTGAGGCAGTGGATGCGGGGCATTGTTTGTATGGTGAAAATCGCGTTCAGGAACTGCTTGGAAAGATATCGGATTTACCGTCAAATTTGCGCTGGCATCTCATCGGTCATCTCCAATCCAACAAGATTCGTAAAATCCTTCCTGTTGTGGAAGCCATTCACAGTGTGGACAGCCTCGACCTTGCTCGTGACATTAATCGTATCGCGGCAGAATTGGGATTGTACCCCAAGGTGTATCTAGAAGTTAATGTCGCTGCCGAAGTCACCAAACATGGCTTTACGGTGGCTCAGTTGGAGGCCGACTTAGACGATCTTTTAATGCTTGAGCGACTAAAAATTCAAGGCTTTATGTGTGTGCCACCGATTAGCGCGGAATCTGAGAGCAGTCGCAAGTACTTTGTCTTCTTACGGGATGTCCGGGATAAGATGTCGCAACGGGCGGGCGTGCCTTTTACCGGTCTCAGCATGGGGATGAGTGGTGATTACACGGTCGCAGTAGAAGAGGGCGCGACCATCGTGCGGGTGGGAAGCGCTATTTTCGGTGGACGATGATTTCTATCTGGATATACCCCAGCGCATCATCATCGCGGCATCGTTGAAAATATAAGTCGTCTTCGAACCTAACTGTACAAGGATGACCGCGCGACCGCGACCCACAGCAGAAGAAATAAGGCAGCGTCCGGCCGCTACCGTGTAGCCAGTTTTCATGCCGTTGCATTCGGGCATGCGTCCGAGAAGCTCATTGGTATTCTTCAAGCTGATGGATTTCCCATTCGCATAGCGGAAGTCAAAATACTTGCGTCTTACCGCATCCCGAATGTAGGGATTTTCATAACAAGCCTTGGCAATGCGAGCCATATCCCTAGCCGTCGAATATTGACCTCCAGCCGTCAGTCCGTGTGGATTGGCAAAATGAGAGTGCGTAGCCCCGAGGGACCGTGCTCGTGCGTTCATCTTTGCGGAAAAAGCAGAGACGCTACCAGCATTATCACGCGCGAGGACATTCGCCACGTCATTGGCGCTTTTCACGAGGAAGCCAATCAGTAGCTGGCGACGGGTATAGACGTCACCGGGCTTCACTCCGAGTCGCGTCGGTTCCACCGCTATATCACTGGACATGACCCGTATTTTTTGATCGAGATTGCCCGATTCGGCTACCAAAAGAGCGGTGAGAAGTTTCTGGGTGCTTGCGGCTCCGCGCGACATGTCTGCATTTCGTGCGGCCAAAACCGTTCCAGTTTGGGCGTTTACCAAAATATAAGACGTGGCATGAATGGGCGGAGCATTGAAGCCGACTTCGGAAGGGCTATTGAAAACTGTCTGGGGCGCAAAAGCAGGGATGGGTGACTGGGGAGGCGCGGTATAGTTGGTTGTTGGCTGATAATAAGCCACTGGGCGAGTTTTTGGCGCGGTGCTTCTGCAACTGACGCTGAAAAATGAGGCAAATAATAGCAGGCCAAAAATGGGATGGGAGAATCGCATGGAGAGCATGATACGCAGAAAGCGTAATCGCCCATCCAAAATTTCAAATCCTTTGCGCAATTTCAAAATGCCTGCCAATCTTTCCCCATGGCACTCATCATAAATGGAGAACAAATTGACGACGAAATCATCGAGGAAGAATTTCGTCAAATTAAGGGGCACTATGAACGCACCCTTCAGGTTGCATGCTGCGAACGCGATCCTGAATTTCGAAATATCGCCAAGGATAATCTCTCGTCTCGCGCACTACTTCAGCAGGAGTCGCGTAAGCGCTTTACGGAGATTTCTGATGAGGACATCAATGAGCGTCTTGCCAAGTTGATTGAACAGGCGGGCGGTGAAGATCAGTTTTATGCCAGCATCGGCATGCCTACCAAAGACGAGTCCGCTATCCGCGACAACATCATCAATGGTGTACGCATGGATAAGATGATCACGGCAGTTTATGCGCCTGAGCCGGAGCCCAGTGAGAGCGAAATGCGCATATTCTATGATGAGAATATCAAGCTCTTCCTTACGGATGAGGAGATTCGTTGTTCGCACATTTCGGTCAATCTGGGGTCAGCTCAGAGCCGGACAGAAGTATATCAGCTCATGCGTGAACTACGGACGAAAGCTCAAGGAGGCGCTGATTTTGAAGCCTTGGGTAGCGAGCACAATTCCAGCAAGGACATGACCCCCGATCTGGGGTGGTTCAAGCGTGGTGATTTCATGGAAGAGTTTGAATCCATTGCTTTCTCCATGGCGGTGGCTGAGGTCAGCCCTGTTTTCACCACTCAGCTGGGCTTTCACATTTGCAAAGTTACCGACCGCAAGCCAGCCGTCCCCAAGCCATTTGAAGAGGTAAAAGACTTGGTTCGCCATCGTCTTGTTGAGCTCTATCGCGATGGGAAGTTCAATGAATTTGTCGATGACCTTAAGAAGTTGGCCGAGATCGAGGACACGGAACCTGAAGAGCAGCACTGAGGCACCTAATCAAGGAGTAGTGATGAAAAATCTGAGGCATAGCGTTGCCCCATGGGGAGCGTGCATGCGACGAAAACATCACTCGCAATGGTGTCATTCTCGGTGTTCTAAAGTTTAACCATGAATCCAACCATTCCGCGACATTATGATGTGCTTATTCTCGGTGGAGGATTTGCTGGTGTTTATTGTGCTCAACGTGTGCTCAAGCGGTTGCGGGGAACAAATAAAAGAGTCGGACTGATTGCCAGTGAAAATCACATGGTGTTTCAACCGATGCTTCCGGAAGTGGTGGGCGGATCTTTGTCACCCAGACACGTGGTGAATCCTATCCGCTTGCTTTGTAAGGGGGCGGATGTGTTTAAGGGGACTGTGCATGAATTGGATTTGAAGACCAAGTCATTGATGATGGATGGTGGATTCCATACCCAGAATATTGTTTTCACTTTTGATCATCTTGTATTGGCGCTTGGAGCAGATGTCGATCTCAGTCGCACTCCCGGCATGAGTGAGCACGCTTATCTCGTGAGAAATGTCGGCGACGCGATGAAGCTTCGCGCCACTATTATCGGGCGCATGGAGGAGGCAAACTTGATTAGTGATGAAGTGCTACGTCGTCGCTTGCTTGCTTTTGTCGTGGTTGGCGGTGGTTATTCCGGGGTTGAAACCTCAGGACAAATAATTGATCTACTCCGTTCTATTTGTCGATTTTATGAAAATGTGAACCCCGACGATTACACGGTGACCCTAGTTCACGGCGGAGAAAAATTACTCCCGATGCTCTCGTCGCGTCTTGCGGATTATACAGGCGTTCAGTTGACCAAGATGGGGGTGAAAATTTTATTTAACACTCGGGTTAAAGCCGTTACCGCTCAGAGTGTGGTGTTGAATGATGGTCAAAAGTTAAGCACTGAAACAGTCGTTTGCACTGTTGGCAATGCGCCGCATCCCCTCATCATCAAGCTGGGAGCCTCGGGAGCTTTGCCCGTAGAGCGTGGTCATGTGCTGGTGGATGCCACGGGCAAGGTTCAAGGACATGCGCATCTCTGGTCAGCAGGAGATTGTGCGCAATTTCCGAAATCCACGGGCGGCAACTGTCCTGAGACCGCGCAGTTTGCATTTCGACAGGGGATGTTACTTGGCGATAATATTGCCGCCTCTATCAACGAAACAGCATTGAAATCATTTACGTTTACGGGGCAGGGGGAATTGGCCTCTATCGGTCACCGCACTGCGGTAGCTGAAATATTCGGGTTCAATTTTTCAGGATTTATAGCGTGGTTTATGTGGCGCTCCATTTACCTGATGAAATTGCCGGGGCTTGATCGGAAACTGCGAGTCATGGCTGAGTGGACCTTTGATTTATTTTTCCCAAGAGATATCAATCTTATGACGCCCACCTATTCTTCATCGATGGAGGATGTGCATTTGGAAGCGGGTGATCCGCTGTTCCACCCAGGTGAACCTGCCTATTCCTTTTACGCGGTGAAGAGTGGATGCATTGAGATTTCTGACGGGCACGGCAAAGTGGTGAAAATTGCCATGGCCGGAGACCACTTCGGCGAACGAGCGTTGCTGGAAGACCGGGTCTGGCGCTATGAAGCCGTTGCGACAGAGTCCACCACGCTGGTGGCGATTGGGGCGAAGACTTTCGACAAACTCGTCAGTTCCATAGGTTCCTTGAACAAGCTTTTCCAGCGCACTGCAGAAACTTACGACAGGGTCCAGGAGATTGAACACGTTCTTGCCAAGTTGCCCCAACGCTGTCGCAGTGGCACGGCGAAAGATCTTATGATGACCGATGTCGCGAGCTTGCGGGAAACTGACACCTTACAGGATGCTCTCGATTTCTTTCAGAAGGAACGCCACAGCACGTATCCTGTGCTCAATGATGAAGGTGCTGTAATCGGACTTCTTCGTCGATCAGACTGCTATGAATGGCTCAAGCACCATCGGATCGAGGATTCCATTTGTGTTCGTGATCTGCCAGTGAAGCGCGCATTGTTGATCCATGACGATGAACCTTTGCCCCAGGTTTTCGAAACACTTATCCGCACCGGAGCGAGCAAAGCAGTGGTTGTAGATGCAGGGAGAAAACTTCTTGGTATGCTCACACTTTATGACCTCCTCACGAGTCATGAGGAGACACCACTACTTGTGGAGTCTCCCGCATTGGCTATGTAAAGAGGAGCACAGATTCCTTGAACCATGCCACTCTCCCCTCTTCTCGCCTACTATCTTCATAATCTCAGCCCCTTCGTTATTCGATTCGGAGAGCGCGGCATTCACTGGTATGGACTTGCTTATGTCCTCGGTTTTTACTGTTGCTACCTGATGCTGGTGCATTTGGCCAAAAAGGGTTACGGTGAGTTGAAGACGGAGCAGGCAGGGGATTTTATTACCTACCTAGCGCTTTTCGGAGTCGTTGCGGGAGGTCGACTCGGTTACATGTTGTTGTATAATTTTGATGGCTTCATCAAAGATCCCATTTCCCTTTTTTTTATTTGGGATGGCGGGATGTCTAGTCATGGCGGCATTGCAGGCATTGCCATTTTTACGCTCTATTGGTCCTGGAAACACAAGATATCCTGGACTGGACTTGGCGACAACGTTGTGGTTGGGGCACCGATTGGCGTTCTGTTTGGCCGAATCGCTAATTTTATCAACGGCGAGTTGTATGGCCGGGTTACCGATGTGTCATGGGCGATGAAATTTCCCACAGAAGTGCATAACGAAGCCTTCATTCCTGTAGTCGCCACCTCCTTAAATTACATGGCGCTTCCGCAGCACAGCAATGAGATTATTGCCGCAGTGAAAACAGTGCCCAATGGTATTCAGGATCTGGAAGCTATCTTGCATCTCCGTCATCCTTCGCAACTCTACGAGGCTTTCCTTGAGGGACTCTTTTTGACAGTGGTACTCTATCTTGTGCGCACTCGAACTAAGAACCTGCCCAATGGCATTTTGACTGGATTGTTCTTCATCATCTACGCCGGCGTTCGCATCTTCGGTGAGCAATATCGTGAGCCGGATTCCAGTCTGATCATGGGCATCACGAAAGGGCAGTTTTATTCGCTCTTCATGATTCTTATCGGGCTGGGCTTTTTGAGCTGGGCATTGCTTATCAATCGCAAAGCCACATCTACAAAGTGAACCTTCCTGTGAGCATTCGGTCTTATGCTTGCATCTGCGTCATGAAGTCACGATTTACATTTTCACTCTTTATTTTCCTGCTGGTTTCGGCAGGAGCGGCAGGAGCGGCAGAAGAAAACAAGCAGAGTGATTCGACGGACTTTATCCGCTTTGTTGAAAGTGTGAGTGGAGCCCGATTGCAGACTGGGATTGCTAGTTATACGAATCGTGCAGGAGTGACAGTGGATCTCATCGGTGCTATCCATGTGGCAGACAAAGCTTACTACGTGAAACTCAATGAGCGCTTCAAACTCTATGATGCCATGCTTTACGAGATGGTGGGTGGGCCGATTGAAAAACGGAAAAAGCAGAATAGCGATACGGCGCTCTCCACGGAGGAACAGGTTGAGATCGCAGCAGCTCAGAAGCTATTTTGGCTTCACTCCCTCTATGACCGGATGCAGAGCTCGCTGGAACTGGAGAGTCAGATGGCGATTGTGGATTATCATCCATCCAACTTTGTGCATGCCGACATGACGGTGGTGCAGTTTACCAATCTTCAAAAAGTGCGCAGCGAGAGTTTTCTCTCCCTCTGGTGGAAGGCGGCGCAAGCACAGATTGATCAACCGCAACAGACCGCGCAGCCCGGGTTGATCAAAATTCTTGAAATTCTTTGCCGCAAGGACAACGCTGCGGAACTCAAGCGCCTGATCGGTCGCAGCTTTGATGAAATAGAATCCATCATGGCTGGCATGGAGGTCGGCGATGGGACGGTCATTATCTCGGAACGCAACAAGGTCGCGTTGGCCGTGCTAGAGAAGCAAATCGCAGCTGGAAAGAAGAAGCTTGGCATTTTTTACGGTGCTGCTCATTTGCCTGATATGGAGAAGCGTTTGCTCGGGATGGGATTTACTTTGCAGAAGATCGAGTGGCTTACCGCCTGGGATTTACCACCGGAACCGGTGAAGAAAAATGACATCGGGAGCACATTTGATGATAAGTCACCCTCTCCGCTAACGAATCAGGGGGAGACATCCCAATAATCATGAGCCGTTTTACCATCGGGCGATTTGCCCTTCCCATTTTTGTATCCTGTATTGTAACGTTGTCCTCCTGCTCCAAGTCCGTGAAGGAGGGCGAAGTGCGCTTTACCTCGGCGACTCCACCGACCCCGAATCCTCTCGGCATGGTCTGGATTCGAGGTGGTGCTTCGATCATGGGCGATGAATTGCGTCCTGATGAAGGTCCTGTACATGAGATTGCGCTTGATGGTTTCTGGATGGATGAACATGAGGTGACGAACGCCCAGTTCGAGGAGTTTGTGAAAGCCACGAATTACGTCACGGTCGCCGAACGCACGCCGACGGCGGAGGACTTTCCGGAGTCGATGCGCGCTTTCATCAAACCCGATCAATTGAAGGCCGGCGCGATTGTCTTTACAGCACCGGCGACACCGCCACCGAATCTCGATAATTTTCTGCAATGGTGGAACTACATTCATGGCGCGAATTGGCGGCATCCACAGGGACCTGAGTCGAGCCTTAAGGATCGATTGAATCATCCCGTCGTTTCGGTTTCATGGGAAGATGCTGTGGCCTATGCGAAATGGGCGGGCAAGCGTCTCCCGACTGAAGCGGAATGGGAATACGCGGCGCGTGGCGGGGTCGGCCCCAAAGTGCGGCGGACCTTCATGTGGGAGGGGAATGGAGACCTGAGGACCAAGCTCGCCAACACCTTCACCGGTTCTTTTCCGATGATCGATAAGGCATCAGGGTTTCATGGCACGGCTCCGGTGAAGTCCTATCCGCCCAATGAGTTCGGTCTCTACGACATGGCCGGCAATGTTTGGGAGCATGTTAATGATTGGTATCAACCTGATTACTTTCAGTTCAGTCCGCGATTGAATCCATTGGGACCAGCGAAGGGGTTTGACCCCAATGAACCGGATTTGCCGAAGCGCGTTATCAAAGGTGGTTCCTGGTTGTGCAGTCCGATCTATTGCACCGGCTATCGCCCCGGCGCAAGAATGCACAGCGATCCCGCCACCGGCGCCGATCACACCGGCTTCCGCTGCGTGAAATCGCCGGAGCGTTGAGAAGTGACGCCCACTCTTTTTTGTCGCAAAGGAGCAAAGAAGCAAATGACTGAGAAGTTAGGGTTAACCGGATGGCCGCTGAAAGA
>VFKY01000273.1 GCA_009885275.1 Verrucomicrobiota bacterium
CGATAAATCCGGAAGCTGTTTTGTTACCCGATCTCTCAGAGGATGTCGGCCCCGTAACTCGTGACGGTGATGATCACGGCAACACTCATTGGGTGAGTCGGGCAGCTTTTTCATTGATCGTCCTATCTCTTGTTACTTCTCAAAGCGTCATTGGCTTCGCCTTTCACTATGAATATTTTTGGCTCGCCATTCCTTTCGTGTTACTTGCCAGTCATTTTATGCATGGGCTCCTCATTGGATTTCATGAGGCTTCCCACGGTTTCCTAAGGAAGAATCGATTTATCAATGAGTTAGACGGTCTTCTCGCTGGGACATTGAGCTTCATGAGTTTCACCCTCTACCGGGCCGCCCATCAAAAACATCACTCACATCTCGCCACCGAACGTGACGAGGAACTCTGGCCCTTTGTGAATGTAAATTCATCACGATGGAGCAGACGTCTCGTGGCCATCATTGAACTTAATGTTGGCATCTTGTTCACTCCCTTCCTGTTTTTGCGAATGTTTTTGCGAAAGGATACCTTTATCCGTAATAAAAAAGTACGCCGCCGTATTTGGGCGGAGTTTGCGCTGATGGCGGTTGTTTGGACTTTGCTGCTCTCAACGATTGCCTGGTTTAATGTCTGGCCTTATTTTTTATGGATGTTTTTAGCACCGGGGATTATCGCTGGGAACCTACAGAGCTGGCGCAAATATATCGAGCATGTGGGCTTGAGCGGTCACACGGCCAAGAGTGCGACGCGGAGTATTGTTGCCGAGACTTGGTCTGGTCGCCTCCTTTCACTGACATTACTTCATGAACCTTTCCATGCTGTGCATCACCTTCGCGCTGGATTGCCTCACGCTGAATTGCCACTGCACGCCTCTCTATTAGTACCCTCGGCTGAGGGCGAAATTCCACCGTATCCCAATTATCGAAGCGCTCTCATGGATTTGCTTCGCAACCTGTCAGACCCTCGCTCGGGCAGTCACTGGCCTGATTCGAAAACAAAATCAAGCGCCTAGACGATACCTCATCCCTGTGTAAAACTCATCCATGACTGAAACTCTTAAAGCTGGCTCCAACGAATTGGTTTACGAGGCGATTGGATTAAAAAAGCAGTTCGATGGTGGTAAGGTAATCGCATTGCGTGGGGTCGATCTTCAGATCAGACAGGGTGAATTTGTCGCCATCATTGGTTCGAGCGGTTGTGGAAAAAGCACACTGTTGCAAATGCTGGGCTCACTCGATAAGCCCTCCGAAGGGGTCTTGAATTATCGCGGGAAGTCGATTCCTGATATGCCGGATCCTTCCGATTATCGTGCTCATGAGATCGGATTTGTCTTTCAAGCCTTCCATCTTCTACCGACGTTCACCGTCGTGGAAAATGTTCAGATCCCCATGTTCGAAGGTGCTCTTTCACGATCGCAACGAAAAGAACGTGCCGTGGAATTACTTGAGTCAGTTGGCTTGGGGCACCGACTTAACCATTTCCCCTCTGAACTATCAGGCGGAGAGAGACAGCGAGTCGCCATCGCCAGAGGCCTCGCCAATAAACCTTCCGTTGTCCTTGCAGATGAGCCGACGGGCAATTTGGATAGTCAAAGCGCAAAGAGCATCATCGAACTCCTCCTGCAACTTCATCGTGATCTCGGTGTGACTCTCGTTCTGGTAACGCATGATTTGACCATCGCCGAACGTGCCACGCGAACTGTCCGCATGAAAGATGGGCTTGTAATTTCTGACCAACTATCAATCCCTCCAACCGACTCACCCTAAATGACGCTCTTCACCATCGTAGTTCGAGGCTTGATTCGCCGACCTGTCCGCACAGGACTGACCCTCGTCGGCATCTCCATCGGTATCGCCGCCGTCATCGCCCTGGTCGGCATGGCTTGGGGGTATGAAAAAAGCATGGTCCGCCATCTCGATGTCATGGGCATCGACGTCGTCGTCAGTAACATGAGCGGTGGGATCATGCCGAAGGTCTATGATGCCTCGCTCGAAGAGAAGATCGGGAAATTGCCACGCGTGAAGGAATCCACCTCCGTGCTGATGCAAATGCTAAGCGTGGAAGACGCGCCGATGATGATGGTGTCCGGCCGTGAATGGGCTGGCTTTACCTGGAGCCAACTCAAAGTCGTCGAAGGCCGAATGCCCAAAGATGGTTCAGAAAACGCACTGGTTCTGGGCCGACTAGCAGCGGAGGTACTCAAGAAGAAGGTGGGCGACACCGTGCAGATCGATGCCATGGAAATCCCCGTTGTCGGCATCGTCGATGGCAACGCTGTCGTTGAAAACGGCGCCATCATTCTCTCACTGAGCGTCATGCAGGAAGCCACCGGAAATCAGGGCAAGGTTAACTTCATCGATCTCCAACTTGTGCCAGACACCACCAAGGCACAAACCGATGAACTCTGTAAGCAGATCAAAGAAATTTTCCCTGAAGGTCGAGCCATGGTGGCCAGCGAAGTAGTTGGTACCAGTCAGGGCTTTCGCATCGCCCGAGCCATGAGCTGGAGCACTTCCCTTCTGGCCATTATTGTCGGTGTTCTCGGGGTGATGAACACCATGCTCATGACCGTGTTCGAACGAACCCATGAGATCGGCATTCTTTTAGCCGTGGGCTGGAAACGTCGCCGCATCGTTTACATGGTGCTTTGGGAGTCTGCCCTGCTGGGATTCCTCGGCGGTGTCGCCGGCGTGACGCTGGGAGCCATCGGTTTAAAAATCCTCGAAACCACCCCGGCGATCCGCGGTCTGCTTGAACCAGATCTCGGCCCTCAACTCATCTTCATCTCAGTCGGTATCGCGGTTGTGGTTGGAGTGGTCAGTGGCCTTTATCCCGCTTGGCGCAGTTCACGACTCTCGCCAAGTCTGGCGATGAACGGTTAAGCCTTTTCGCTGTCCATCACAAGCTCATGAATACAGCATTTCCTCATTTCCGTCAGCTCATCCTGCAAATGGCCTTTTTCGGTACCCTCGTTTTTGCCCCGCAAATCAGAGCTCAGGAAGCGACCCCGAACGCCAAAGATCTTGCCGCCAAATTAAGCGCCAATCTTCAAGACGGTTCCGCGCTGATACGTTTGAAATTGGAAACCACACCAGTGGCAGGTGGTCCCAAGACGACACTTCAACTTCAGGTGAAATCCCGCCGCACCAAAGCGGCCACCGACATCATTTATCAGGTGCTCTGGCCCAAGGAACGCAAAGGCGAGGCCTTTCTGCTCCACAAGTCGGGTGACAATTCCCCGACCGGCTCGGTTTTCACCCTGCCGGATTCCCTCCAGCCGCTGAGCGCCTCCCAGATGAAGGAAGGTATTTTCGGCAGCGATCTTACGTATGCTGATCTCCTCGAGAACTTCTTCAGCTGGGAGCATCAAGCCCTTGTCGGCGAGGAAATCATCGACCGTGTGCCCTGTCAGATTCTGGAATCGAAGCCCGGCGGTGACGATCGTTCCATTTATACCAAGGTCCGGAGTTGGGTCGATACCAAGCGCATGATTCCATTGAAAGTGGAGAAATATCTCGCCTCAGGTCAATTGGGCCGACAGGTGACCACCACCCGCGTGGCCAAGGACGACACAGATCGCCCTGTTCCTGCGAGTGTCATGGTGCAACGTCCCGGACAAACTTCCGTCACCGAGCTCGAGGGTTCCAACAGCAAGCATGACGTCACCTTCACCGACAGCGACTTTACGGCGGAAGCCCTTCGTAAATTGATTCCAGCAACCTCTGCCGCCAAATAGCGCCCGCAGGATCAGCCATCGTGCTTCGATGATTGTCCGTGCCTCCCATCGATTTACCGCATGAATAATCTCAAGCCCATGGACGCGGTCGCCGCGTTGTATTCCACCGAAGATCAGGAACTGGCAGAAAAGATTATCGACTGCCTCAGCCAAGCGGTTTTTCACAGCCCTGAAATAAGACTCGCAGGCAAATTAAAACGGGTTCTCGCCAGACTCTCCTACCGGGTCATTCACTGGACCACGAAGTCGTCCAAGAGCACGGATCATCTCGGGGAAGAAACCACCGTCTTTAGCAATGCCCTGCTGAAACGATCCAAGCACCCTTATGCCCATGCCCTGCTCTCCTCCTCACGGAGCGAGACTGCAGCGCTGGTCGAGGGCGGCGATCCGATGAACGGTCCCTACATGATGATCCCCCCCGAGATCCGAAAGAATTGCGGAATCTGGGACACCTTGTTTTTCGATTCCGTCCAGGGAAGAGATGTGCAGTCGAGAATTATCTGGGAAACACGCTCCACCTATGAGTCCGCCAAACACTGGCTCGACGCCGGAAAGCCCGTCCGCCTGAAGGCCGTGGCCGCAGGCACGGGCTTGAGCATGATCCTGGTGTATGACAAACTGATCCGCGACGGTTTCGATCCCGCGCTGATCACCGCGCGGATCACCGATCGCGACGAGGCGAACATGGTGAAAACCAATCGACTCCTCGGCAAGCTGTCCTCTACTCGCGACAAGCATTTCACGAGTGAAAGGGACTACGGCATCTCCGCGGAACCCGAAGATATTTTTGAAGGGATTGAGACCCCGGATCATCTGAAGTTTCATATCGTCACCGCCATCGGCATCTTCGAGTATTTCCACGGATTCTCATACGACACCACCGATCAGAAACACCGAATCGAGACGGTGGCCGGCGCGCCTACCGCGATGGACCTGGCCGTTCGCTTAGCAGAGATGACCGCCGACGGAGCCTACCTCATCGTCAACACCTATCGCGATGATGCCAGCACCCGTATTCTCGAATTGTTCGGGAAAAAATTTGTCTACCGGAGCACAGAGGATCTTAAATCCCTCCTCGCTGCCGTTCATTTTCACCCGACCCATATTGTGGGATCCGGAAACATCTACG
>VFKY01000044.1 GCA_009885275.1 Verrucomicrobiota bacterium
AAAAAGACACCAGTGTTACTGGTGTCTTTTTTGTTACCAGCAATACGCTTCACTAAACTAGGCAAAATCACATAGTATGCATTTTGCATTTATGTGTGCCTTTCAAGTTGATTCATCGCATCCTCTCGCCACGATGGTGTCGTAATTATTTACCCAACCCAAAATTTATGGCTAGCGAAAACCTCATCACTCTTAATGAAACAAACTTCGCGGAAGAAGTGAAAAACTCCACTATACCCGTGATTGTCGACTTCTGGGCCGAGTGGTGTGGTCCCTGCCGCATGCTCACTCCGATTCTTGAAGAACTAGCCACCGAACAAGCTGGCAAGATTAAGGTCGGGAAAGTCAATGTGGACGAAAGCCCGAACCTCGCGGCACAATTTAATGTTCGCTCCATTCCGATGCTTGTGTTTTTCAAAGATGGAGAACAAAAAGAAGTGGTGGTCGGCGTACAATCGAAAGACGCTCTCCTCCGTAAGATGAGCGCCCTCTGATTCCTCTCTGATGCATTTTTTAAAAGCGCAGGATATTTCCCTGCGCTTTTTTTGTAATTAAAATACTCCGTCAACCTTTAAAAAGAGCGGGTTAAAGTTGGACTGCATTTCGTTACCGCAAATTATTATGCTTTAGCTAACGTTGACGTTTATCATCATCGCAATAGCGCCTCTTCATTCTTATGGAAATCAAACCTGAAATTTACGAACAGCCTGGCACATTTTATCTCGGACGAGGTTATGACGTTAGCGAGAAGAAACTAGAGGACGATCTCGTGCTCTATGATTCCAAGGATCTTGTGACCCACGGCGTAGTATTAGGAATGACGGGTTCTGGAAAAACAGGCCTCTGTCTTGCCGTACTTGAAGAGGCGGCGATCGACGGTATTCCTATCATTGCCATCGATCCCAAGGGGGACATCGCGAATTTATTGCTCACGTTTCCTGAGCTTGAAGGCAAATCATTTGAGCCATGGGTCAACGAAGAAGATGCGCGTAAGAAAGGTCAGGATATCAAGGGGTATGCTGCTTCCCAGGCAGAAATCTGGCAGAAGGGACTGGGCGAATGGGGGCAAAGCGCTGCACGCATTAAGAAGCTTCGTGATACCGTAGAAATAAATGTCTTCACCCCGGGCAGCAACGCGGGGATTCCCGTATCTATCGTCGCATCTCTGGAAGCGCCTTCTGATGCGGTGCTTGAAGATGATGAAATATTCAACGAGCGAGTCGAAAGTTCAGCCACCAGTCTGCTCAGTCTGGCGGGCGTCGAGGGCGACCCCATGCAGTCTCCCGACCACATCCTAGTTTCCAATATCTTCAGCACCCTGTGGCGCAAGGGACAGAATGTGACTCTGGAGTCTCTGGTAAAACTCATTCAACAGCCGCCATTTAAAAAAGTTGGGGTGGTCGCTCTTGATGATTTTCTTTCAGAGAAAAAGCGCATGGAACTTGCCATGAAGTTGAACAACCTCATCGCTTCTCCGAGCTTCGCTAGTTGGCTCGAAGGCGTGCCGCTCGACATCCAGAAGATGCTCTACTCAACGGAAGGCAAGCCTCGTATCAGCATCTTTAGCATTGCGCACCTTAGCGACGAACAACGCATGTTCTTTGTCAGCCTGCTCTTGAACCAAACCTTGAGCTGGATGCGTTCACAGTCGGGCACCACCAGTCTGCGCGCCATGCTCTACATGGACGAGATATTCGGCTACCTGCCGCCGACCGCGAATCCTCCTTCCAAGAAGCCGATGATGATTCTGTTGAAGCAGGCTCGCGCCTTCGGTCTCGGCATACTTCTGGCGACGCAAAACCCGGTTGATCTCGACTACAAAGCGCTCTCCAACATAGGCACTTGGTGGCTGGGACGCTTGCAAACGGAGCGCGACAAAGCTCGAGTGCTTGATGGACTTGAAGGCGCGGCCAGTTCGCAGAATGCGAAATTCAATCGCAGTGACATTGAGAAAATGCTTTCCTCTCTAGGCAATCGAATTTTTCTCATGAACAACGTCCATGAAGATCACCCCGTGGTCTTCAATGTGCGCTGGGTGATGACTTATCTGAGAGGGCCACTCAGTCGCAATCAGATCAAGACGCTTATGGATCCGAAGCGCGAAGAGTTTGCGGCAATCATCAGTAAAAAAACTTCCGGAAAACCTAAAGCAGCCGCAAAGGATGACGAAGACAGCGGATTCCTGCCACCCAGCAGTGGCTCGGATGATGCAGAATCGGCGGAGGAAGGCGATACCATTCGCCCAAGTTTGCCTGAAGGCGCTGCAGAATACTTCATGTCGCCCGATGGGGGGAAAGCCTATCAGCCAGCCTTGCTTCGATCTGCAACCGTGCAGTTCAGCGATGAGAAAAAGAAGATCAACGATCGCATTCAAGTCACCGTGGCCAATGCCATTGATGTGAAAAATGCGAAAGTGGATTGGGATAAGTTTCTTGATATCTCCCGTGACATTGATTTGTCGAAACTGAACAAAGAGCCGGAAGAAGGAGCCAGCTTTGCCGAGTTGCCGAATGTTGCATTGAAGGCAGCAACTTACAAAACCATCGCTAAAGATTTTATCGATTGGGTTTATGCGAATCATCAACCCGAAGTGCAATTCAGCCCTTTGTTGGATGCTTATTCCAAGATTGGTGAATCGCAGTCGGACTTCCGTGTTCGCGTCGGTCAGGCCGCACGTGAGCTCCGTGATAAAGCTGTGGAAGAACTGCGCGCCCGACTGACCAAACAGGCGAAAGCTATAGAAGACAAAGCAACTAAAGCCATGGCAAAGTTGGA
>VFKY01000013.1 GCA_009885275.1 Verrucomicrobiota bacterium
ATAACCACTAAAATCCCTTGTTATTCCTGAGCACCAAATAACACTTTTTCTGTTATTGAGAGGGAAGAGCATTCCCTCATGGGGAGCGCAGGCCGCTGGCTGCTGGTTTCGGCGGCCCGTCGGAATCTTCTGTAATGAACTTCTTTGACGAGCCGTCCAAGAATGCAGGCCAGCGTCCTGCGCTCCCCAGAAATCCGAGAGGGGAGACGATGAAATCACGAAAAAATGGGCGCAACACCCAGATTTAACCTGTTCTGGGATGAATTAAGCTTCATACGCCCGCAAAAAGGGGTGGATGATTGACACTATCTCACGCAACCCCTAGGATGGAATTTCCATAAAAAATACCTGTGAGTAAGCCTTCCGCCATCCTAACCCATGATAATGATCACGCCTATAGGGTCGTGCAGGTAGTTTTGGGCTGTCTGGCTTCCATTATCATCGCAGGGCTTATCTGGACAATCTGGCATAGCACCGAAATTTCGGCCAGCAAAGTAACTTCTCATAGCCCACTTCCCTCGGCCATTCCCTTAGTCTTTAATCCCCCCTCAAAAATTGAGGTTATACCTCCATCGAAAGTGGCACCAATCCTGCCTGTTTCTGACAACAAAATGATACTTGAGCCGTTGCAACCCCTCCCTCTGGTGCCGCTTGCCCCCGTGGCTGCCTTAGGGTCGCCTCAGTCACCCGCTAATTTAGGGGCGATTCCGGCTCTTAGTGTATCAGACGCTACGACATTTCCGATCGAAGCATCTTCCACGGTGAAAGCCTTGAAAAATCCACAAATCCTCGAAGCGATTGAGGCGGGTAAACTGGCTCGTAAGCAAGGAGACATGCAGGCATCTCTCGAAGCCTTGCGCGGAGCTGATGCCAAGGAACCCAATCATCCCCTCATTCTTTCTGAAATAGCCCTAACGTATGAGGAGATGGGCATTCTGACAAAAGCTTCGGCAGCATGGCGCAGCATCGTAACTATGGGCGAACAGTCCGCCGGGAGTTATTTTAACCTGGCAAAATCCAAATTAGATGGCCGCTCGGAATCCATGCTCAAAAACATCAGCGCTATAAAATTGGGCGAATGTCAGGTCATCCGTGATGCCTCTGCTAAAAAAGGGGAACGTATTGCTGTTCGCGTCCCGCTTCTTGCCACACCGGGAGCAGTGATTGATCCTGCGCAAATGGACATCCATGTTTATCTCTATGAGTCAGTAAACAACGGCGAGCGCATCGAACAGGCCCGCGCAAAAGAGCCCTCTCTTGACTGGGTTTCTGCGCCGGTTGACTGGAAAGAATCGAACGAAGAACTTGTGGATGTAGTCTACGATTTGCCGTCGCCCAAACCAGAAGAGTTACGTGAGTTTGGCCAGAGAAAATTTCATGGGTATGTCGTAAAGCTTTTCTATCAAAACAAACTTGTCGGTGATGAAGCTCAGCCAGCCTCGCTTCGTGATTTCTCCCCAATGCGCAACAGTTCCACCGGTTTGGACGGCGCACTTTTCCCCAAGCAATAAGACTCCCTTTCTATTTCATGGTAATTTTATATGTTGATCCCATTTCCGAAGCACGCGCGTTGCGTGCAGCCTGCCTGCAAAAGCACGGGTTGACGGTGTATGAGGCCCCTGATGCGGAGAGCGCAGTAGAATTCGCACAGGAAATTGATCATATTGACGTGCTTGTCTGTGAAGGGTTCCTAGTTGGAGACTTCACAGGTTTTGACTTAAGTCACGCGCTTCAGGAAAAATATCCCGAATTACGCACTGTGTTCACCAGTCGTCACAACCTCGTGGGTTATGAAGGTGTCATTGGCAGCAGTCCGGTGATTTACGATCCCGTGCCAGATGAGCAACTGCTCAAAGCGGTTATTGGAGGAGCGGAAGAGGGGCAAGCGCCGGTGGCGATACTCGACAACGAAAGCGCGAATGAAACCCTGCCAACGCTCGCGCCAGGAACGGTATTGGGCAATTACGTGATCAAAGAACTTCTTACCGTAGAGCCTGATACTGAAACCTATGCAGCAGTTCAGCAAGTTGTGGGCCGGCAAGTTGCCTTAGTCCTCCTCGATCCGATCAAGGCCATGGATCCCGCCATGCTCAGCAACTTTCAAGAACGGGTTCGAGTCAAAGCTTCCGTAACACATCCCAAAGTCGCCCCTCTCTATGAATCACTCGTGATAGATCAACTCTACTTCTATACGCGTGAAATATCTCATGGAAAAACTCTGCTGGACATGCAGGATCAAGGCGACAAGCTGAGCGAAAAGGCCATGGTGGATCTTATTGCAGGCGTCACTGAAGCCATGTCTTACGGTACCGAGCGAGGCTTCCACTATCGCATCCTTACTGCGCTCGATGTTTCTTTCGATGCAGAACATCAGGCCTGTATTGTTAATGTTTTTCGCCCGCCCAGTGCGAAGCCTCACAACTTTCAGAAAGACACTAAAAAGTTAATCATGCTCCTGCGATCTGTGGCCGATGGCCCGCGTGCGCGACACCTTATCGATGATTTGCTCAGGGAAAGTTACGACTGGGAGTCATTGCATAAAAAAGCCAAAGAACTTCAGGAAGAACATCGTGAGCGCAGTCTGCTTAAGCGTGTCGATCTCAAGGAGGTTGGAGACATCAAGGCCTCTCAGAATGCGAAAGGGACACCCAAATGGGTCTTTGTCGTGGCTCCATTAATTCTCATTGGATTATTCGTTGGATTTTATGTTAAGAGCACTTTAGCCCCACCACCACCAGCTGCCCCGATCATCGAAACGATGCTTCTCATTCCTAGTGGGAACTTTATTTATCAAAATGCGGATAAGCCCACGACCACGGGTAAACGTTATTGGATTGATCAACACGAAATTACCATCGGTCAATACGCTGAGTTTTTGGAAGCTTTGGAGCAAGATCCCTCAATTATTTTGCGCTGCAATCACCCAGATCAGCCCAAAGACAAAAAAACGCATAAGCCAGAGCAGTGGGCAGCCTACCTCGCCGCTGCAAAAACGGGCGGGAACTTTAATAATCAACGCATGGACATCAACTGCCCGATCGTGAATGTGGACTGGTGGGATGCGCATGCGTATGCCCTGTGGAAGGGGCATCGGCTCCCTACTGAGGAGGAATGGGAAAAGGCAGCCAGGGGAACTGATGGTAAAATATTTCCTTGGGGGGATGATCTGCGTCCACATGCCGCAAACTTGGGGTCAGACTATGATCCAAAAGGCAAAGGTGGAAAGATCGATGGTTACAACTACTGGGCACCTGTCATTCATACACGTGAAGATATTAGCGCTTTTGGAGCGCTCGGTATGGCCGGCAACGTGGAAGAGTGGACTGCGACGTGGGACAATCATCCAGATTACCCAGACACTCTCGTTCCAGTAGTTCGCGGTGGGCATTTTGCATTGACCACGGTTAAAAATTTGCTCACACTCAGGACTTTGGCTCAATCCCCAGATAAAACTTCGCTAGCTCGAGGCTTTCGAACCGTTACAGACAAAGAACCACCCTTGGACGAACAAGTGTCCGTGACGAACTAGCGTATACTCGGATTGCGGGTATCATACTCACGAATACGCCGCCTTCACATCCGACACCTATCCTTCTTCTATGAATCGTAATACCATCCCTCTTTTTCTCTGGGTATTAAGCTTACTGTTAACGGTAAACACTCCGTCTCTACAAGCTCAATACATGACTAACATAACTCTAAACAAACCTGCTTATCTCACGTATGAAGCCGTGGAAGCTACGGTTACGATCAACAATCGATCCGGTGCCGATATTGTGATGGGCGGTCCCAATGGGCAATCTTGGTTAACCTTTGCCGTGATTGCCCCCAATGGCAACGCCGTGCCTTCCATGCAATTCCAAGCGGATGACAATATGATTTTTAAAAGTGGAACATCCATCAGTAAAAAAGTTCTCATCTCCAACTTCTACACATTCTCGGAATATGGAACTTACTCAGTCAACGCAAGTATCTATCACCCTCCATCTCAACAATACTATGGCTCCAACCGCGCACGCGCGCTATTCACCGACGCCAAACCATTCTGGGAACAAAGTTACGGCGTGCCGGTAGATCAGCCCAATGCAGGACAAATTCGTCGATATACCATCAGCACTCTGCGAGACACAGAACGCACCTGGCTTTATGTCCGCGTGCTGGAAGACAAAACAAATTTGAAGCTGACCACTTTTTCTCTGGGTACCTGCATCCTCGTCGCCGACCCCCAAATTACCGTGGACAGCAACAATAAGCTACACGTCCTCTTCATGGCGGTGCCCCACATCTACTCCCATGTCATCATCGACACTCAGGGCAAATTAGAAAAGAGACGTTACTTCAAAGAATTGGAAACTAACCGGCCTAAGCTCGTTGTTCAAAACGATCAAACTATTGATGTTCAAGGAGGAGAACCCTACGACCCCACAGCGGTCGCCGCAAAACCCAAAGCTCGATCTGTTGGCCAACGCCCACCCGGACTCTAGTGAATTGGTTACCGCGTAAGGATTCGAACCTTATCAAAGAGAATCAGAATCTCTTGTGCTACCGTTACACTACGCGGCAATTAATTACTTAATGATATTACATAGCCGATACACTTCATGCAAGTTTAGAGGCACCACCTCATGATGGTTACCGCGTAAGGACTCGAACCTTATCAAAGAGAATCAAAATCTCTTGTGCTACCATTACACCACGCGGCAATTGCAGAATGCGGCCGCGAACTTATCCCCTTGCACGCAATTCGCAAGAAAGATTTGTTGTCGAAGCGAGGAAGGTAGAGGCCTGTTCAATTCAGCTTGCCGTTGGACCCTATCTCAATTTTTCTAACAAGCTGGAACCCGTCATCTCCACTGGCTGCTTAACCCCAAGCATTTTTAACAAGGTGGGAGCAACATCCGCAAGCCTCCCATCTTTCACTTTATAGTCAGCAGCATCTGCAGCCACATAAATACCGTGTACAAGATTCGTCGTATGCGCCGTATTCGGGGTGCCATCAGGGTTGCGCATCAGTTCGCAATTGCCATGATCCGCAGTGATAAAAAGCTTGCCGCCAAGCTCCAGCACTTTCTCTACGACCAATTTGACACTGAGATCGATCGTCTCAACGGCATGAATACCCGCTTCAACCACACCGGTGTGGCCCACCATGTCGGGATTGGCAAAGTTGATGATGACTAGATCGTAATTACCGATACGACGCAGAAGCTCAAAAGTTAAATCCGGCGCACTCATTTGGGGCTTGAGATCATAAGTGGCCACCTCCTTGGGACTGATAGCGAGATAGCGATCCTCCCCTTCGTAGGGTGTTTCCAATCCACCATTAAAGAAGAAGGTGACATGCGGATACTTCTCCGACTCAGCGGCTCTTAATTGTTTCATCCCAGCCTCAGCCACCACTTCACCCAGAATGTTTTTCATGGTTGCTGACCCAAAAATAACCCGGCAGCCCAGGTCATAATAGGTCGCGTCATATTCTGTCATCGTATAGTAAGCCACCTTCGGCATTACCTCACGATCAAAGCCGTCGAAGTTTGATTTCAAAAAGGCGTCACTCAGTTGGCGGGCGCGGTCTGCGCGAAAGTTGAACCATAGTATCACGTCACCATCATTGATGCGTTGTTCTTCTCCATGACTAAAAATCATGGGGGGCATAAACTCATCGCCGCGGGCATCTTTGTCATACGCAGAGGTGATCGCAGCGCTTGGTGAGCCATGGCACTTTTCTCCGCGCCCCAGCACGATAGCATCCCAGGCCAATTTGTTTCGGTCCCAGCGTTTATCACGATCCATGGCGTAATAACGCCCGATGACCGTGGCAATTTTCGCGCCACTCGCCACCAAATCTTTCTCAAGTTTGGCAACGTAAGCAGCGCCTCCTTTGGGGGAAGTATCGCGGCCATCGGTAATGACATGCACCATGATATCCTCCGCCCCTGCAGCCTTTGCCGCATTACACAAAGCCACCAGATGATCCTGATGCGAATGCACTCCGCCATCACTGATAAGGCCAAGAAAATGGAGACGTTTCCCTTTGGCTTTGGCAAACGCTTCAACTAAAACCGGGTTGGAAGGCAGTTCCCCATCGCGAATGGATTTATTGATGCGAGTAAGGTCTTGATACACGATGCGACCAGCACCGAGATTCAAATGCCCTACTTCACTGTTACCCATTTGCCCGTCAGGCAGACCCACATCTTCTCCGCTGCCGCTAATCTTGCTCCACGGATAGCTCGCATATAGCTGATCGTGGTAAGGTGTGCTTGCCAATAAGGTGGCGTCACCATTTTCCTTGGCTTTAGCCTTGCCGCCGGGATTGATACCCCAACCGTCACGGATAATGAGAACTACGGGTTTTTTGGACATAGGTAATAGAAGCTACTGGTCGTTACTTCCATGCCTGCTATGCGATAGGAATCAAGCAGAAGGATAAGAAGTTGCCGCGCAACTTTTGACAGGGACTTCTTTAAAGGCTTTAAAGCGTCGTTTTACGATTCGCCAAGGCACATTGAAAAGTGACCGCGAGGGCCGCTATGCCTAATACCAAGACAAAAGTTCTCTTTTTTCCCGGTAAAGCACTGTCAGGCAAGGGGGCAAAGGCGGACACGGCAGCTCCCATGTTTTGATTGATCATCAGTCCACTCGATTGCCCCAACTTATCTTCAGCGCAAAGAGCTGAACTAAGGAGCATGACTGCCGCAATGATTTTGATGATTGACATCGTACATACAATGGCATTTTGGATATAATTTTTCAAGTGAAAATATATATTCCTCTCACTTGGGGTGGAGCGGGCTACTGATAATCAACGTTTTACAAAGGTTGGTTGCGTTAAAAGCGCGTTGAGTGCATGATAAGGCCCTTCATTTTCATTTTCAGCACCATGTCTACCGCCCTTCAAGCTCCTCGTACTGTTCGCATAGGTCTAGCTGGATTGGGTAACGTAGGCGCTGGGGTCTTCATCAATCTTCAAAAGAATGCTGGCCTACTCAAAGAGCGCACAGGCTGCATTCTGCAAGTAACCAAAATCGCGGTGCGTGATCTCAATAAGTCGCGAGGTATCGATATTCCAAGCCATCTGCTCACAACCGATTGGCGGGACTTGGTGGCGGACCCGAACATTGACATCATGGTGGAGCTGATTGGCGGTACCACCGAGGCTTTCGATCTTGTTTGCGCTGCATTAAAAGCCAAAAAACCCGTGGTTACTGGAAACAAAGCACTATTGGCAGAACGAGGGCAGGAGCTTTTTAAGCTGGCGGAAGAAAATCATGTCCCCATCTATTTTGAAGCCGCAGTGGCCGGTGGCATACCCATCATCCAGACATTACAAGAGGGCTTCATCGGCAATCATATCCGTAGCATCCACGGCATCATCAACGGCACTTGTAACTATATCCTGACTCGCATGGCGAAGGTAGGCTTGAGCTATGAAACCGCGCTCGCGGAGGCTCAACAACTCGGCTTTGCCGAGGCTGACCCAGACTTGGATGTCAGCGGTTGGGATGCTGCTCACAAGGCTATTATTCTCGCCTCACTGAGTTACGGATTTTGGATCAAACCTGAGCAAGTCTTCGTGGAAGGCATTGAACGCGTAAATCTCACTGACATGCGTTTTGCGAAAATGCTTGGTTACACCATCAAACTTCTTAGCGTCATTCGAGCTGATGAAAAAGGACTCGTTGAAGTGCGCACCCAGCCCTCATTGGTGCCCCAAAGTCATATCCTCGCCAATGTTAGCGGCGCATTCAATGCGGTGTTGGTGAATGGAGATATCGTTGGCGAGTCTCTTTTCTATGGCAAAGGCGCAGGTCAGGATCCTACCTCCAGCAGCGTGATCAGCGATCTTGCAGATGCCGCTGGGACACTGATCTTCAATTCACGACACAGTGGTTTTGTCCCTCACGGACTTTATGGAAAAAGCAAACCGGTAGAGGATACCGTATCGCATTATTACGTGCGACTGACTGTTGATGATCAACCGGGCGTGCTTGCCCGTGTCGCAACTTTATTGGGTAATCGTGGCATTGGCATTTCTTCGGTAATTCAGCCAGAGGATTTGGAAGGCAACACCACACCACTCATTTTCATGCTTGATGACGCCCCCTTAAAAGTGATGCGTGAAGCCATTCAAGCGATTTCCGCCCTCGACTGTGTGCGTGAAGAGCCGTCCTGGCTGCGAGTGGAAACTCTGGAGGAGTAGCCTCAGCACGCTTGCAAAAATATCAGCCTAGGCACTGTATATGCCTCTTTTCAATTTCAGATAATGTGACAAACTTCCTTTTTGCTCACCGAGCATTCCTTTTCATTCGACTCATTGTCTGTCACGCTGTGTGTTGCCCTCCAAACTAAAATTCACGCTATGCATTCTACTCCCTCCGCCCTCATTCTCTTAATTCTGTCCATTCTCATGACAGCACCTGCATGGAGTGCTGATGAGAAAATCACAGAAGATAAAGCCAAGGACTTACTCGGCAAAGTCTTGAGTGAAGTTTCAAAAAACGCGTCCAAGATCGAAGAGAAGAGCAAAGGACTCTGGGATAAAAATAAGGAAATCTTCAAAATGAGCCGCGAAGATTATTTGAAGAAAGTTGAATCGATTCTCATCACCATGGATGCAGAAATTCAAAATATTCAAGAAAGTGAATCGACGCTTCTCGCGCGTGACTATTTCAAAATGCGTCTCGATGCGATCAAATTACAGATTGAATACTGTAAGCGTAACTTAGATCGCCTTAAGGAATCCCCATCGGAAGAAGTCTTTCGCGTAAAGCAGAAAGGATATGATCGCACGCTAAATGGGCTGAGTGATATCATTGAATTATCAAAAGAGGAAGCCGGTCTCTGATATAATTTGTCACATGCGCTGTCAATAAAACATCTACTAGCTTTACTTTGCATCATTCATTCAAATCAAAACCCGTATCATTATGAACTACATCGAGTCTATCACTGATTTCTTCAAGAGCCCTAAGTGGATGATGAACATGCTGCTCGCTGGCATCTGCTGTTTTATCCCCTTCGTCGGACCCATGGTCGTTATAGGTTGGCTCATTACAGGCTTCTGGTGTCGCCCAAGTACAGCGCCGGAGAGTTTTCCTGACTTTGACTTTGATAACTTTGCCAAATGGCTTGAACGCGGGCTCTGGCCTCTAATCACCGCGATGGCGACCAGTTTTGCGCTCTACATTATCTTCATGATTCCAATGGCTATTATCATGATGGTGATCGGTGGTGTGGGCGCGAGTACCGATAGTCAGGGCGGCGGGGCATTGAGCGCTCTCCTTTTTCTTGTCGTTTTTGGCATGTACTGTCTGTTGTTACTCTCAATGATTTTTTTGATGAAGCCCATCATGTTAAAAGCGGCGCTCACACAAGACTTCGCGAAAGCCTTTGATTTTGGGTTTATCAAAAGCTTTATCACGCGCACTTGGCTTGAGATGATCATCTCCTCAATATTCCTCGCCATCGCCAGCTCTTGTCTTGCATTTATGGGCATGATAGCTTTATGCGTCGGCTTTATATTTGTGCCAGGTGTACTCTATTTCGCAATGGCGCACTTGGATAAGCAGCTCTACAATCTTTATCTCTCCCGTGGTGGCGAGCCCATCCAGCTAAGCCCTAAGCTTAACGATTCAGTGATACCCCCCATGCTTTGATCTTACTTTCAATTCATGTGAATTTTAATGGGCGGACATTATGCGTCTGCCCATTTTTATTTAGGAAGAGCCACCATAAACTGCAAGAAGCCTTAAAAAGTTTTCGTTAAACAATCTTACTTAAATCAAACCCACCTCCATGCCCACCATTGCTTCCAATCGTCGTCGTTTCATTCAAGCCACTGCCAGCGCAGCCGTTGCACCCCTCATTCTTCCAGATCGTGTCTGGAGCGCAGACACCGCACCCAGTGAAAAAATCGTCATGGGTTTCATCGGCACAGGCAAACAAAGCCGTGGCCTGATGAATCGTTTCCTCCAAGATCCTAATGTGCAGGTGGTTGCTGTTTGCGATGTGGATACAACCAGTCGTGAAGATGCGAAAGCCAAAGTGGACAAGCATTACGCCAACGCCGATTGCAAGTCCTACAACGACTTCCGTGAAATCACGACCAACAAAAGCATCAATGCTGTTTGTATTGCCACCCCTGACCACTGGCACGCCATCATCTGCATCTCTGCCGTTGAGAATGGTAAGGATGTTTACTGCGAAAAACCGCTCACTCACAACATTCATGAAGCCGTCAGACTCGTAGAGATCGTGCGTAAACACAACCGCATCCTCCAGACAGGTTCCATGCAGCGTAGCAGTGCCGAATTTCGTGTTGCCTGTGAGCTGGTACGCAACGGCGTCATTGGTCAAATCAAAGCCGTGGACACGAGTTTTGGCGATATCGCCGTTCCCAACGCCAACAAGGAAGAGGCCATGGAACCTGGTCTCGACTGGGATCGCTGGTGTGGACCAGGGCCTCTTGCTCCTTACAGCCCTGTGCTAAGCCCCCGTGGCATTCACGACAACTTCCCCGCATGGCGCATGACGCGTGAGTACGGCGGCGGCATGATCACGGACTGGGGCGCTCACCATATTGACATCGCTCAATGGGGTCTCGGAATGGATGAAAACGGCCCCGTTGAAGTCATTGCCCCAGCTGAGTGGGATAAACCAAGCGCACGCGGTGCTCAGCTTATTTACGCCAATGGCGTTGTGCTTACTCATGTCAACGGCAAGGGCGTAACCTTTAAGGGAACGGATGGCGAAATCAGCTGCAACCGTGGCAAGTTTGAAGTCATCGTCAAAGGGCAACCTAAAGCCAAGTTCTGGGACAAGGAAGTGGACAAAGGCACCTCGCTGCAACGCGAGTATACTCTGATGGAACGTGAATTTCTCACGGATGCCAAGATCAAACTCTACAACAGCAAAGACCAAATCGGTGATTTCCTCGCTTGTATCAAATCCCGCCAAAAACCCATCTGTGATGTCGGCATTGGAGCCAGCTCAGCTATCTGCTGCCATCTCATGAATATTGCCTACTGGCATGGCGCAAGCTTCAAGTGGGATCCCATTAAGAATACCTTTGTTAGCGGTGGCGATCCAAAATGGCTCACCCGTGAGTATCGGGGAGAGTGGAAAGTTGCCTAAGCAAATGTAGAGCGAACTTTCAAGTTTGCTAAAGCGTGACCCCAACGACTCAGGTCGAATCACGCTCCAGCAAACTAAAAGTTCGCTCTAATTTCATTCTTCTGGCAGATAGCCTTACCATATGCTGGGGGCATCGCTTCGCGCGAGCTCAAGCTTGGCTCTTGGTTTACACATCTCCCAAGAGCCATTCATCGGCGCATCGCTGGCTGCCATTTATTTGAACCGCACTAGAACATCTCCATCTCCACGGGGCAATGATCCGAACCGTGGATCTCTGGACGAATACGAGAAGCGGTAATCTTTGATCTCAATGCCTGAGAAGTTAACCAGTAGTCAATTCGCC
>VFKY01000376.1 GCA_009885275.1 Verrucomicrobiota bacterium
CGAGAATGCGTTGCACTGGGAATAATATTGAAGTCACGCACCATGCCGTGCTTTTGCAGAAATATAGCCCTGCAAAACCCGAGCTCTATAATGATCCCAGGTAAACTGTTCTTCAACTCGTTTGCGAGCATTGAGCCCCATCACATGCATCTCATCAGGGTGTGACGAGGCATACTCTAGCGCCGATGCAATGGAGGCAACACTCCCGGAAGGTATCTCAAGACCCGTCTCCTGATCTACTATGGCATCACCCGACTCACGCGTGGCGATCAACGGTAAAGCACAGGCGGAGGCTTCCAATGTAACTTTAGCAAAGCCTTCACAGGCACTAGGAAAAATAAAAACGCTACTGCGACGCAGTTCATCTTGTACCTGATTAGTAAACCCGATCAACTTCACATTGGGCAAACCATACGTAGCCAGATCCGCCTTGATTTCATCATGCAAAGTTCCCACCAAAACCAATTCGGCATTGCGTAATTGCAGACTCTTCCATGCCTCGAGAAGATGATGAACACCTTTACGTTTGATCAATGCACCAACAAAGATGGCGCGAAAAACCTCAGGTCTTTTCTCTGCCGGGCGATACCGGCTAATATCCACTCCGCGCCCCACGTAATGCAATTTACTCTCTGAGATACCAGCGGCGAGAAAAGTTTCCGCTGATTTATGGGAAGGCATAAGCAGAACATCCGCAAGATCGTATTCCGTCAAATTCTGCAATCGCGTGGGATGCAGATGCTTTCTCCAATCCCTCCAGCCTCGATCATGAAGCCTTGCTTCACGTTCTGATTTAGTCTCAGCGGGCTTGCTCACGCCCTTGTTACGATGCCATGTCGGAACATCCATGACACTAGGAATGTTCCGCAAGCGGGCCTCTATTAAAGAATTCAAACACTCTCCACTCCAACCATGAAAAAAATCAAACCGCCCACTCCTCATACATTGAGAGGCCTGCCAGTCTAAATAACACTTCTTGGCGGCGTAGTAATCTCTGCTCCCAAGACATGAAAGCATTCTCACAGGATGATGTTGGAGAGACCTAATTTGCTTGCGTGGGATTTCTTGCTGGCGATTAGGATAACAGATCGCTTCCTTAAGAATCCCCTTTTTCCAAGCTGCCAATGCGCCTTCCAGGGATGTGGTATCAAGACCAGAACCACCCAATCCCGCGCTCGTGGCGTAAAGCACTGCTTTAGGAAATGCGGAAGGTGAATTGTCGGGAACAGAATTCAAGAGAGGAACTCAAGAGCGAGTGCAGAAAGTTTCAAGGCGAAAATGCAAGAGTTAACCAATCATCTCGATCTTCAAGTAGGGGACTTCTCTTGTTGGATCTCTTTTTTTGTGCGCTCTTGATTCTGCTCGAATTGCGTTCTTGGTCGCTTCGCTTCTTTTACACCCTCTATCGTAAAGTAAATGCAGTAGAGGGTCAGAACGAGACACCCCAGACTCAGAGTAAAAGAGAGACACTTGATCCAAAACTCATCACGGCGACGATCTTCGCGTGTACTATTAAGATCTGGTAGACCAGCTATATTCATCCACCACAATCTCCATTCCTTCGGATCACGCGTCATGATGAAGAACCAATAGGCTAGAAAGATACTTAAAATAGCGGAAATGGCGGACCCAACGGGCATAAGATAAAAAACGTTCTGTGGTATAAATAATGTTTTAAAGAGATGCTACATTTCTTATTTTTATAAAAGCACCAGCAAGATAACTGTCCACCCTATCGTTGACTTATGCTTCATTGGCGGCAGCCCTTATAGACTCATCAATACTCTTCATTTCAACCTCAACTCATTACTCATCATTCAATATGCCTCTTATTACTGACCGCAAAACCAAGCCGCAATACGACGTCATCATTGTCGGATCTGGAGCTGGTGGCGGTATGGCAGCCCTCATTTTAGCTTTGAACGGCATGAAAGTTCTCATGATAGAAGCAGGGAGAAACTATGAACCTCAGGTCGAGACTCCCATGTTCAACACCCCAGAAATGGCCCCCTTACGAGGAAATAAAACCCCGGGGAAACCCTTTGGCTACTATGACGCCACGGTAGATGGAGGATGGCAAGTGCCAGGGGAACCTTATACCAACAAGGAAGGCACCGAAGGAGCATTCTGGTGGTGGCGTTCCCGCATGCTCGGTGGTCGCACGAATCATTGGGGACGAATCTCACTTCGCTTTGGGCCTCATGATTTTCGTTGCGCTTCCCGCGATGGATTGGGTGTAAACTGGCCCATGAGCTACGATGACATCTCTCCATGGTATGACCGTGTCGAAATGCTCATTGGCGTTTATGGCGAAAACTCAGGGATCGAAAACGCCCCCGATTCCCCTCCCGGTGTTCTTCAACCCGCTCCGAAACCACGCATCGGTGAGTTGATGGCTAAGAAGGCCGGCAAGAAAACGGGAGTACCTATTGTGGCAGCACGACGGGCGGTGCTCAGTCAACCGATGCAAGGTCAGCGTCTTGCGAAAGAGCTATTTCCCAACAACCCCAAAGCACAAGAAATCATGGCTCTCGATATGAGCCTGCGCGCTCCCTGTTTCTGGGCCACCGACTGCGGTCGAGGTTGCTCCATCCGCGCAAATTTTCAGAGTACCACAGTCCTCATTCCACCAGCATTAGCCACCGGCAACCTAGATATCATCACCGATGCAATGGTACGGGAAGTCATCATTGGGCCTGATGGAAAGGCTACCGGGGTTCACTATATCGACAAGACCACTCGCCGTGATGTCGTCGCCAAGGCTCGTGTCGTGATCCTTGCTGCCAGCACGTGCGAAACCTCCCGTATCCTACTCAACTCGAAAGCTCGCGACAAAGCGGGGCTCGCCAACTCCAGCGGACAGGTCGGAAAAAATCTCATGGATAGCGTAGGCACCTCACTCGGCAGCCATATCCCCGCCATGGAAAACCTACCTCCGCTCAATGAAGACGGCGCAGGGGGCATTCATGTCTATTCCCCATGGTGGCTCGTCAGTCAGCACGCAAAGCTAGGATTCGCTAGAGGCTACCACATTGAAATGGGAGGCGGGCGCCGGATGCCAACCGTAGCGAGCCTCGCGGTTCTCGATAGCAAATCTCCCACTACTTATGGTTCCAAACTCAAAGAGGACGCCCGCCGCTATTATGGAGCCTCATTTGGCTTTGCCGGACGTGGTGAAATGATCCCCAACAAAGATTGCTACTCTGAACTTGATCCTAATGTGGTCGATCAATGGGGAATTCCTGTCCTCCGCTTCCATTGGAAATGGAGTGACCACGAGATCAAACAAGCGGAACACATGCAAAACACTTTCGCAGAATTGATCGAAGAGATGGGTGGAAAAGCCACCCCAAAAAGCGGACGCGATGCCATCCAACGTCCCGGTGAAATCATCCACGAAGTAGGCACAGCTCGCATGGGTGAAAAAGCTTCGGAGAGTGTCACCAATCAGTTCTGCCAGACTTGGGATGTCAAAAATCTCTTCCTCATGGATGGGTCCGTCCTTCCCTCGAACCCTGACAAAAATCCCACCCTGACCATTCTCGCTCTGGCTTGGCGCAGCAGCGAATATCTCATGGACGAGATGAAAAAAGGAAACATTTAATCCCCTTTCACCCTTAATATTTTTTCACGATCATGAGCCAAAAGCCCACTTCCCTCTCCCGCCGTGACGCACTCAAGTGGTTCGCTGGCAGTTCTGCCGCCAGCGCCATAGCCCCAGCGATCATCGCGGCCCCTAATGAAACAGAGCAAGCTCCACCAAGCTTCCCCACTCGCAGCGCTATTTATGACCCCAACTTTGCCAAGCCAGTCTATCCATGGGAAAAAGTATTAGCAACCGAGGAGCTCAAAACAGCCAACTCCCTAGCCGACATCATTCTCCCCAAAGATGCCCTTGGTCCCGCGGCATCCGAAGTGGGTGTAGCAGATTTCATCAACGAATGGATAAGCGCCCCAATCGACAAACACGAAGAGGAGAGTGAAATCATTCGCGGGGGGCTTAGTTGGCTCAACACCGAAAGCTTCCGCCGCTTCGAAAAACGCTTTGAAGAACTGACTCCCGAACAGCAAATTCAGATCGTGGATGACATCTGTGATGCCACGAAGTCCAAACCAGAACACCATATCGGGGCGATCTTTTTTCAACACTTCCGTAGCCTCTCTATCAGCGGCTATTACACCCACAGCGCCACCTGGAAGGGACTCGGTTATGTCGGCAATATCAGTATCGCCGGCCCCTACCCCGGCGTACCTGATGAGCTTATCAAAAAGCTAGGGCTTGAAGACGTGGCATAGAGCCGCCCGCGGATTGCCTAATTTTAAGCCCCGTCATGAAGAAACTCGTTCGAATTTTCATCTGGCTAACGGGGATTTTCTGCGTATGCCTATTAGCATTTTCGACTGTGGTTTGGTGGGCCTCAAGCGAAATTGTTCATCCACCCCGAAGAGCCCTTCAGGACTATCATCAAGAGATGCTTGCAGACCCCGCGGCATTTGGTCTTTCCATAAAGTCTTTTGAAGTGCACGACGACTTCTCTGACGCAAAACCAATGCCCTGCCTAATGTGCGAACCCAGTACAGACAAAGGCGTTGGACTTCGTGGAAAAATTATTCGCACACAATTAGTAGCTAAGGGGTTGGTGCTTCCCGAAAGCGGAAAAGTTATAGGCACCATTGTTCTGTTGCACGGACGTAAAGGGAGAAAGGAGGATGGACTCCCTATTGCGGAAAGGTTTTGTGCTGTTGGTTTTCGATGCCTCTTGTTGGATCTACCTAGACATGGAGACAACCTAAATACGATCGCGAGTTATGGTTTAAAAGAATGGAATTTGCCAAACGCGGCAATGATTGAAGCATCAAAAATATTTGGAATTCCCGCCACTCCGAGGGCTCTCTGGGGAATTTCACAGGGCGGTTCCGTTGCCATTCATGCAGCCGCGAAAACTTCATGGGACTCACTCGTCGTGATATCCTCCTTCACGAATTTTGATGAGGTCTGTCGATCACAATCAGATAAATTATTCAGTCCAATTTCTGGAGCCGTACACTCTGCGGTTCAATCATTAGTTAAGCTCAGGGGTGGTTACAGATTGGAACAAATTCGCCCCTTGGAACTTGTTTGCAAACTTGATCTTCCAACTCTCATCGCGCATGGCACAAAGGACGACCTCATTCCATTAAATTGCGGCAGAGAACTTTTCGAAGCGCTTCCTAACAAAGACAAACAATGGATTAGCGTGGAAGATGGCACTCATGATCACGTTTTAACGACACCCATGCCCCTCTATGCGGAAATGGCTGCATTTTATCTGTCGCATTTGCCTAAATCTCATTAAAAGTCCGCCTCCCCTGAAAACATTCTCTATGTCATCCAACTCTTCTTCTGACCGCAGTAAATTCATGGCTCTCGCTGCCGCCTTCCTCGGTTGGCTCTTTGATGGATTCGAAATGGGACTGTTTCCTTTGATCGGAAAACCTGCGCTTCAAGATCTGCTGCCGCTGGAAAGCGCTGTGATGCGTGACCAATGGTTTACGGTCATCATCGCCACCTTTCTCGTGGGTGCGGCTACCGGCGGTGTTTTCTTTGGCTGGCTAGGCGATAAAATCGGACGAGTCCGGGCCATGAGCTTCAGCATTTTCACCTATGCTATTTTTACCGGACTCTGCGGTTTTGCGACCGAAGCTTGGCACATCGCTATCCTCCGATTCATCGCCTCACTCGGCATGGGCGGAGAATGGGCGCTCGGCGTAGCCTTGGTAAACGAACTATGGACGAAAGGCAATCGCGCCTGGGTCGCGGGCGCCATTGGAGCGGCCGCAAACATTGGCTACATTCTCGTAGCCCTACTAAGCCTTGGTATGAACAGCTTCATCGACACGGTGAGGGCGTGGGCCATGGCCGTGGGAGCCTCCAGTGAAACTGCGGATTGGCTTTTTCAACACGGTGCTTGGCGATTTCTCATGATCAGCGGCGCCTTTCCGGCAGTGATTATTTTCATGATCCGGTTCTTCGTTCCGGAATCCCACAAATGGGAAGAGGAAAAAGCCGCAGGTAAGACCTCCCACTGGAGCACGCCGGATCTTAACGGAGTGCTCATCGGTGCCCTAGCAGCTCTCGGTATTATCTGGTCATGGTCACCCATGGGCATCAAGGCTGGGGTCGGCACCCCACTAGCGGCCATCATCACCGTGATTGGTCTAGGCATCGTCCTCTGGGGCTATCTGCTTCCCGTGCGACGCTACCTGCAACGCGCTGGAGTGGCCGGCAGCTTCAGTGCCATGGATCAGGCGACAGTGAAGCGAAATCTGCTCCTTGGCGCCAGTATGGCAGGCATCGCTCTATTGGGAACATGGGGAGCGACACAACAAGCCCCCAAGTGGTCGACGGAACTCAATGCCAATGGATGCCTTCACCCTCGTGAATACACTCAGCTCGCCACCGCATTCGGTGCCACCATCTTTGCCCTGCTTACTCCACTAATCGCCAATCTCCTCAACCGACGCATCACTTATTTTTTCTGCTGCATCTTCTCTTTGGCTACGGCCATTCTATTTTACCAAACCAATGATACCGTCAATGGCTGGTTCTTCGGCACGGCCTTCCTCATGGGCGGCGTGACTGCCTCATTCTACGGCTTTTTCCCACTTTACCTACCCGAACTCTTCCCCACCAGCGTCCGCGCCACAGGTCAGGGCTTCTGTTTCAACGTCGGTCGAATCATCGCCGCAGTGGGTGGCCTCCAGATCGCGAACCTCATTCTCTTCTTCGGCGGCACTTCCACCGGTCATCTTGCCTCCGCCAAAGCCTACACAGTCCTCTGCCTCGTCTATTTCATTGGCATGGGGATCGTGTGGTTTGCCCCCGAAACCAAGGGTAAAGCACTTGAGTAAGCCAAGGTTTACGCATTCAAGTTCGGTAAAGCATGAATGCGTAGGAAAAAGATAGTTTTAAGGGGCCTCGCATTGCAACACATAACATAGCTCCTCATACCTTTGCCTCTCCTCTTTCAAGCTTAGCACACGGCGCGTGATTCGCGAAATGCCGCGCTCATGCCCCATGCCCAA
>VFKY01000180.1 GCA_009885275.1 Verrucomicrobiota bacterium
CAGCATACGGGAAATTCGTCCCAAAGATATGATGAATTGGGCATCTATCACCGGAAAAAAGATTGGAAACGATTCAATTCTTAGCGTGGAAGAGATGAATGCGTTTTGTGAGTGGCTAGCAACTCGTGAACGCTGGCAAAAAGTCATCAATGAAAAGGCGGTTTACCGTTTGGCCACGAAAACGGAACAGTCAGGCAGTGCGGGCTCAAGTGAAAAAAATGAGACAGGTTTCCGCATCGTGCTGATGAATCAGCACAAATAAAAATTGAGGAGCATTACCTTTTTAAGCATGTCTAAATTACATCTACTACACAAAGCGACCCGTTATATTGAGTCATGGATACTTCAGCATCGCCTGTGGACCATTCTGATTGCGTTCACGCTGCTAGGTGTTCTTGCCTACAAGCCTGCTTTTAAGAAATGGAAGCAAAGCAAAGCACATGAGATTTCCATCCAAGCAGTGGAGCTGATGAAAATTGGAAAGTGGACAGATGCCACACCGCTTCTTGAAGAAGCCTATAAAACGAATCCCTCAGATCCATTTATAGTTAGAGCGTGTGTGTATTATGAACGCCACGGACCGAAAAACTGGGTCCTCACGTGTCACTATTTGAGGCAATTGGTGCGATTAGGGGTCGCGAATAGCGAGGATAAGGCCGAGTTGAGTGAAGCGTTGTTGGAACAGGGAATGATCAAGGAAGCTCTTGAAATTTTCGAATCAATCCCAACGCAGGATCGTAACTCGGCCGTGGCACTGGAAGTAGAATCTCAATTCATGAGAAGGAAGGGAGAGGCGCAAGCTGCTGATGATTTATTGAGAAAATCTCTCGCGATGAATCCTACTGAACCGAGGAATCAACTGAAGCTTGCGATCATGGACATGCATAGCAGCAAGTATGAGATTCAGCAGCAGTCATTAAAAGCACTCTGGACACTGGCTCGAGCAGATTCCAATGTATCAAATGAAGCGATTGAAAAAATCGCCCGCCATCCATTGCTTACAGAAATTCAATCAGAAGAGTTACTGGATCTCTTGCCAAAAAAAAATAACGCCAGTGATGCACTGCGTTATGAAGTGATGAGTTGTCACTTGCGCTTTCATCCGAAATTACGAGAGAGTATTCTGGAGGCTGAAATTGCTCTGAACGCGAAATCTTCCGATATCAAGTTTCGATATCTCTGCATCTGGCTCATTTTTGAAAAGGAATATGATCGGGCACTCAAGCTGTTGACTCAGGATAAGGCAATCAGCAATGCCAATCTCTACCCAATTTATGTTGAAACACTGGCGCGTCAGGGGAAGTGGACACAATTAAATGAGTTTCTAAAGACAAAACATCTACCAACGACTCCAATTGATAAACTTCAGCTGCAGGCACGATGCGCTCATGAATTGAAAGAACCCTCCACCGTCGTTCGAGAGCATCTCATCGCGGCGCAGTCCTATGCCTCAGCACCTCAAAATTCGAAAGCGCTTCAGAGTATAGGGGGGCTTGCTGAAAAATTGGGGTATCCTGACATTGCGATTGATTGTTTACTTGGGATGAACTCCAAATCCGAGCCCTTGAGTGAAGCCATGGTGGAGCACATCCTTGAATTGCAACGGGGACTGGAAGATCTCGCTGGAATGATTACGACGCTCCGCACCGTTAACTTCTCGCAGCGCGGGACCATTGCTTTGGCTGAGTTATCAGTCTATCTCAAGATTTTGTCTGGAGTGGAGTTGGAAACCGTGATGGATGATTGTGATATGTTTAGGGCTCAAGGAATTATTAGTGCGGATTCCTATGATTTTTTTAAAGCATTTGCAGCCTATCGTAACGGTGATTTAGAAGCTTTGAAAACGACGTTGGTAAAGATAAAGCCGAGTGGTTTACCGGTGAACTGGCGGGCGGTTTACGCTGGCATGTTGAGTAGTATTGGTGAACAAGCCAGCGCCTTCCAGATCGGGGAAAAAATACAACAAACCCTGATTATGCAGAGCGAGAAAAAGATTTTGATCAAAGCATTGTAATGCCGAAAAGGATTTACGGATGGGTGCGTGGGATAGACTACAAAATCACGTGATGGATTTCGTGTTGTGGCAAGACGCGAGTGAGACGGCTATGGCACAATAACCAACGAGTGAGCAACGTAGCCACGGCACGAAAATCGCACCTGAGTTGTAGTCCATCCCGCAAACCTGTCGGTATGTGAGAGATGCTTTCCCCGATAATA
>VFKY01000086.1 GCA_009885275.1 Verrucomicrobiota bacterium
GTAACATTCGTTTCATTGAGCGCCTTGCTTTCCCATTCGGCGACAGGTTGATGTTCAATCGTGGTGCGGGCTGCAGCGCGGATGTAGCGGTCTTTATCACCGAGATGCGGCCAGGCAAAGGCAACGGCCTTCGGATCCTGCTTGCCGTGGAAGGCAGCGAGAGAGCGGCGAAGAACAACAGGTTGGCGGGTGATAGCGCTCTCGGCATTAGCTGTCTCGAATAGCTTCACGGTTGTGTCCTCGCCGCCCGTGTAAGTCACCCGATACAACCCTGACTGCACCCTGCGACCGCCAATCGTAAAATACATCGCGCCATCCTTGCCGATAATGGCATCGCTCACAGGCAATGGGCCGCCGGTGACGAACTCTTCCTTCGTAGCGGTGTAACTCGCGCCTTCCGGCTTGAGGTGAACGGCATAGATTTTGCCCCAGCTCCAGTCGAGCACATAGAAGGCTTCCTGATATTTTGCGGGGAACTTCGCGCCGTAACCGAAGGTGGTGCCGGTGGGTGAACCGGGACCGATGTTCAAAGTAGCGGGAAGATTGTCGTAATAGAACTCGGGATACTTGCCCGCGCCATTGCGCCAACCGTATTCGCCGCCACTGACGACGTGATTCACACGCGTGGGGCGATACCATGAGGTGTTGAAGTCATACTCCATGTCGGCGTCATAGGTGAAAAGTTCGCCATCGCGATTCACTCCGGCATCGAAGATGTTGCGGAAGCCGCTGGCGAAAATCTCCATGTTTTTACCCTCAGGATCGAGACGATAAATGATGCCGCCGGGGGCCATGACGTGACGGTTGTGGCCTCGACCATCGGGCATGCGAGGGAGGAGATGGTCATCGCCCCAGAGCTTGGCTACTGGCGAACTGGCGGTCGTTCCTGCAACGGTGCCCTCTTTAAGCACCGCGTTGTTACCAGTGATGAGATACAAGCCTTTACCGTCAGGCGTGGGCAACACGGCATGGACACCGTGATCGCTGCTGGCGTCGAACTCGCGCAACATCTCCACTTTGTCGGGCATGTCGTCGCTGTTGCTATCCGTAACCCGATAGAGACCGCTGGGAATTTTCTTCTCGTAATCATTCACACCGAGATAGAGCGCCCCGAAGGCGAAGAGCATGCCGTTTACCCCGCGGATGTCCGCAGGCACTTTCTGCACATCTTCCGGTTTGAGCGACTGACCCGGCGCAGGAGGAGTGAAGCGATAGAGGATGCCATACTGGTCACTGGCGTAAATGCGGCCCTTGTCATCGTTACAAAGATTCACCCACGAA
>VFKY01000056.1 GCA_009885275.1 Verrucomicrobiota bacterium
TCGCCATGACCACCATCGCTAAATCTACGACTTCACTTTCACTCCTTATCCCATCTTCGTTGATGCCCTGTGAAGGGGAAAATCTTTCGCTGGAGTCGCTGCCAAAAGGAAGCAATGGGAACTCTGCGTTACTGCATGTCTTTGAAAAGTTCGCCATTCCGCGTGCTGCCCATTTCACCCTCAAAGGCGACGATGTAACCTTTGATGGCAATCTCGATGAAGAGAGCGCGCTCCAGTTTTTAAAGATTACGACGGACGAAACTGATGGCCAACCCATGTTGGAAGCACTGGCCGCCATGAGTCACTTTGATTGGGCGGGTGTTGTTTCTGAACTATCCCAAGCGGTCTCCAGCCCTCACTTTCTGGGTACTTCAGAAGAACTGACAAGAGTGTTCACCGAAGCGGTGCGAGAGGTTTCCCACATTGCGGCATTGGGTTTTTCGGGGGAAGCCGTGCCCTTACTTACTTTCCAAAACAACGCGACGGACAACTCTGTCACCCTTTCTTTCCTTGGCATCTGGCTGGCAGATCAAAGCGCATTGGATGAAATGCGAGCCGAGCTTCCTTCTCAATCATGGCATGATGGTGCCAACTTTGGACGGAGCACCTGCATCTTGCTTGATGCTGCGGATGTCGAAGGACGCGGATTGAAGGAAGCCCTACTCAGTGCCGCCCTACTCGCGGTGGTGTTTGGCAGCGGCATGACACAAGCCGCTGAACCTGTAAGCATGGCCAAACGCACTTCTCTTTTTGGATTTGATGTTAAGGCAGGGGAGAAATTGACGGTGAAATCACAAAAACTCGTGCAGGATGCTCCGCGTTTTTACCGCGAAATTTTGGAACGCGAGCATCAGGACTTACGCGTCATCGTCGATATAGGGGCCCAACGCGCCTATCTCTTGAAAGACGGTCAGATCGCCTTCCAGACACCTATTTCTAGTGGACGCGGACCACGCATGACGAAGCGCGGCACCTTCACGATCACAGAAAAAGTACGCAGCGGTAAGATATCCACAATTTACAAGTGCCCATTGCCCGGTTGGATGCGCATCGGTGATTTGCCGATTGGCATGCATCAGGGTGATCTTCCCGGCTATCCCGCATCGCATGGTTGCATTCGCATGCCCTTGGAAAGTGCGCTCTTCATTTTCGATCACGCTCCCAAAGGAACAACTGTCCAGATCGTTGATTCTTGGACACCTCAAGCGGGGAGTTCAGAGCTCTTGGCAACCAACTAGACGCGAGCGCTACTCGGGCACAGATGTTTTTTACTATTTATGTGCTGGAGAAAAGGTGATGCTGACGCCCTCTTTGCGGTAGGCTATTTTTACATCCTCAGCGAGTTGTGCATACGTGCGATTGCGCATGAGATGTTTTTTGATGAGCGCCTCCTCATCCTCAGATGAATTGGCGGTTTCTAATCCACGAAGAAAGGCAATCATGTTGGCAGCATCTCCAGAGCCATCGAGATGATAGTAGTAATAGGTGAGCAGTGCAGCAGAACCATAGTTCGCTTGAGCGCCCCCCTTTAATCCAAACGCAGCAGCCCATTGCGCACTTTCTATATTCATGAGCTCTTCCAAGTCAGCCATGACAAAGGACTTGCCACCTCCCTCAGGATATCGTTTTGATAAATAGCCTTTCAACTGGCGATTCATACTATTCAGATTGAAGCGCCCAAAA
>VFKY01000176.1 GCA_009885275.1 Verrucomicrobiota bacterium
GAGCTTCGTTTGTTCTTTCGATGGCGTAACCTTCTGCTTCACTGATTTTCTGCTTGGCTTCCCCACTCGCCCTAGGTACCACCTTATTGTATTCCCCTTTGGCGACGTTGATCATTTGCTCTCTTTCCTGCTTCGCCTTGCTGACTTCATCAAAAGAACGTTGGACAGGTGGTGGCGGATGAACACGATTTAATTGCACTTGTATGACACGAAGTCCCATTTGTAATTTGTTCACGACCTCGATTAATTTAATCCTAACAGAAGACTCTATCTCTCCGCGTCCATAGGTAAGAACTTCATCAACAGTGCGATCACCGACAATCTCGCGCATGACGCTTTCTGAAATATCTCTCAAAGTATCCCCAGGCGAACGGACATTGAAGAGAAATCCTCGAGGATCACTGATGTCGTATTGCACGACCCACTCAACCTGAGCCGCATTGAGGTCACCTGTGACCATGCTTTTTTCGTCCGCTTGATCGCGAGTGCTGGTGTATTGATCAGAGTTTGTTCCTCCTGGGGTAGCGAAACCGAACTCCATCTTTAACTGCCGACGCACAGGAACAATGGTGACTAAGTCGACTCCAAATGGAACTTTGAAGTGCAAGCCCGGTTCCACCACATCTTTGAACTTACCAAATCGTTGCACAACGCCCACGGAATCAGTGCTTACGGTGTAATACCCAGTATAAACGCCGATGAGAATCACTAAGCCCACAATACCTGCGATGATCAAAGGAAAATTGAGCTGAAGCTGCGGCTGAAAGGGTGGAGGAGTAAGTTCGCGTGTCATATATAAAGTAAATGCTACAGCACAGCCAAGGGCTTGCCTTCTAATTGGGTACCTAGGTTACGTCCGTCTTATAGTCTAGGATGTGTTAAATGCCATTCCTATATGAGAAATTCATTTGGGGGGAAATTACCTCTTTCCATCCTGCTCATGGGTTTTAGTATGGACGCCGCACCTATGATAGAAACCGTCCGCCAACAACTCGAAGACTTTATCGCTGCAAAAGGACTTCGCCGTACCAAACAGCGTGATGTCATCATTGAGGCTGCCTTTGGCACCAAAGAGCATTTCAATGCCGAAGAGTTGCATGATATGACGCGAAAAATTGACCGCTCCATCTCACGAGCCACGGTTTATCGCACCCTGGGTTTGCTCGTGGAATGTAAACTTTTGCGTGAGGTTGATTTGGGACGCGATCAAACTTTTTACGATCCCAACTTCCTCGACAAGCCTGAGCACAACCATCTTATCTGCGTGGACTGTGATCGCGTCGTGGAGTTCGAGGACGATCACATCGCTATCATGGAGGATTGCATCACGAAGCGCCTCGGGTTCAGTCCAGCCAGCAAAAGCATCCGCATCATTGCTAAATGCGACCAACTGGAACGCACGGGAGCTTGCAGTCATCTTCAAAAAACCCTGGAAACGGGTGCGAACAGACATTGAGCGTGTCTGGTCGATTGCAAAGAACCCGTTGCCGTCTGACCCGCTTGCGGTTAAACATTCCACCTTCTTTATGTGGAAAGGCCGTTTTCAACAACCCACCAGTAATCTCGTGCAACGCTACGGGGAATCCGTCTCCTTTGACTGGCGTCTCTATGCCCATGATATCCGTGGCTCCATCGCTCATGCGAAAGGCTTAGAAAAGATGGGTATCCTTACCCAGGTCGAACGGGAAACGATCGAGCACGGTTTGATGACCATCAAAGCGGAGATCGATGCTGGTCAATTTGTCTGGAATCAGGAATTGGAAGATGTCCACATGAACATCGAATCCACGCTAACCAAACGCATTGGTGCAGCCGGTGCCAAACTGCATACCGCCCGCAGTCGGAATGATCAGGTAGCGACGGATATCCGTCTCTATTGTCGCGATGCCGTTGATACGATGCTCGGACTCATCAGCGCCATGCAACGCTCCTTGATCGAATGCGCTGCTCGTGGTGAAAATGCCGTCATGCCAGGCTACACCCATCTTCAGCGTGGTCAGCCTGTATTCTTTGCTCATCATTTGCTCGCCTATATTGAAATGTTCGCACGCGATGCCGATCGACTCAAAGACGCACGGCAGAGACTTAATGTCATGCCGCTTGGCTCTGGGGCGCTTGCGGGGTCAACTCTAATCATTGACCGCGAGTTCGTGGCGCAGGAGCTCGGTTTTGATTCCGTATCGCAAAACTCCATGGATGCGGTCAGCGACCGTGATTTTGTCGCAGAACTGCTTTTCGATATCGCCTTGATCGGAGTACACCTCTCCCGACTCAGTGAGGATGTTATTCTATGGGCCAGTGCAGAGTTTGGATTCATCACTTTGAGTGATGCTCACACCACGGGTTCCAGCCTGATGCCGCAGAAAAAGAACCCTGATGTCGCCGAGCTTACTCGCGGAAAAACAGGGCGGCTGATTGGCAATTTAATGACCTTACTGACCATCCTCAAGGGCTTGCCGATGACCTACAATCGGGATTTGCAAGAGGACAAGGAGCCGCTCTTTGACTCGATTGACACCATCAATCTCGCTCTGGAAGTGTTCACTGAAATGGTTTCTGGCATGGACGTAAACCGTGATCGCACGGCAGTCGCTGCCAGCGATCCGATGTTGCTCGCGACTGATCTTGCTGACTATCTCGTGAATCATGCCGTACCCTTTCGTCAGGCACATGAAGTCATTGGCAAGCTGGTGGCACATTGCCTTGCCACAGGAAAATCCTTCCCTGAGCTGAGCCTAGCAGACTATCAAAGCTTCAGTCCCGCCTTCGATGAGACGGTCTTCGCTGTATTGCAAATGGACGCCGCCATGGCTGCGAGAAAAGGCATTGGTGCACCCTCGCCCAAGAACGTTGCCGCGCGACTGGAGCACTGGCGCAAAATCCTCTCCACCCCGTGAGTCTGCCCGACCAGAGTAAGACAGGATTCCATCCTGTCCGTGTTTCGGGATTCCATCCCGAAGACCAAAATGAATCAGACTGCAAGCCTGTCTCACCGACAGGAAAGATTCCTGTCCTACCTCATGACTTTCCGCTCTACCAAGCTGACGGCCAACCGGGTTGGCATAAGCTGCCGGGAAAAATGGTACAC
>VFKY01000162.1 GCA_009885275.1 Verrucomicrobiota bacterium
GACAGAACGCATGAGCGCCGAACCGCGCGAATGGATGCTCTGTCTTCCTTTGTTCAATGGCATCGAGAAATTAGAGATCGGAGTTAATATAGGCGCCACCTTCGAAGGCGTCGCATCCAGACAGAAGGGGCTCGTTGTCTTTTACGGCACTTCCATCACGCACGGGGCATGTGCTTCAAGGCCTGGCATGTGTCATCCTGCTATTCTTGGTCGGCGCCTTGATATGCCAGTGCTCAATCTCGGATTCTCGGGCAATGGCAAAATGGACGCTGCCGTCGGAGAGTATCTCTGTCAGTTGGATGCGGCAGTATTCATCATCGATTGTGCTCCAAACATGGATGCTAAATTGATTACGGAGCGCTGTATCCCCTTGGTAAAACAACTACGTGTTACCCGGCCGGATACGCCGATTGTTCTGGTCGAAGATCGACGTAATTCCAACTCATGGATTCATGCAGATCGGGACACCCATCACACCGCTAACCACGCCGCATTGAAGGAAGCGTTTGCTAAACTCAAGAGCGAAGGAGTTAGCAAACTGCATTACATCGAAGGCGACCACCTGTTGGGTGAGGATGGGGATGGAGCAACGGATGGGTCGCATCCAAGCGATCTGGGCTTTGTGCGCCAAGCTGACATCATGGAGCCTGTGATTCGGCAAGCACTCAAGGAAGCGCCGGTGTTTTAGTGGCAGCGCAAGATCATCGTTCCATTCTACGGCTAATTAGCTTGCAAAAAATGGCGTGATCCTGTGAATTCAAGCCATGTCTTTTTCACTGGATACACTCAAGCTTGCGATAGAACAATCACCGGACAACGCACCATTGCTCTTGTTGTATGGGAAGGCATGCCTTGAAGAACTCAACCTCAATGATGCCCGCGATGCGTTCCTCAAAGTAATCCGGGGGGATCCAACGAATGCCAATGCCAGGCTTGGCATGGCCGAGGTTGTGCAAATGGAGGGGAAAACGTCAGAGGCCATTGTAAGACTGGAGCAGTTAATCGAAGAGATTCCTGATTATGCTCCCGCTTATGTTCAACTGAGCCGGATTCTTGTCAGTGATGGGGAACGTGAACGAGCTAGGGATATTTATGAAAAGGCACTGATATTAAATAAAAACCTGTCAGATAGCACCCTCGAAAAGGAGCTTTCAGAAGTTACCCCCAGTGGGTCGGATGATAAAATTAGAGATAAAAAAGCAGGCGTGACGGCCTCTGGCGAATACCTGCAAAAAGATTCTGCTGATGAGGACAATCATCCTCGTGGTGGAGCGGCCTATGATTTAGGCCTGTCTGATTTTGATCGTCCTAAAATCAGTTTCGCAGATGTGGGGGGGATGGATGCCGTGAAAGAGGAAATACGGATGAAGATCATCTACCCGCTGCAGCATTCGGAATTATTCAAAGCTTACGATAAAAAAGTGGGAGGTGGAGTCCTGCTATATGGCCCCCCTGGTTGTGGCAAGACGCTCATCAGCAAAGCGACAGCAGGGGAGATTAAAGCCAATTTCATCTCGCTCGGATTACACCAAATTCTTGATATGTGGATTGGAAACTCTGAAAAAAACATGCACGAAGTTTTTCAGCTTGCGCGGCAGAATGCCCCCTGTGTGCTTTTTTTTGACGAGGTAGACGCACTTGCTGCCGACCGTCGAGACCTTCGTCAAAGTGCGGGGCGAAATCTTATCAACCAGTTCCTTAGTGAGATGGATGGAGCTGAGTCAGAAAATGATGGGGTCCTCATTCTTGGAGCAACAAATGCACCCTGGCATATCGACCCTGCCTTCCGAAGACCGGGACGTTTTGATCGGACGCTTTTCGTGCCTCCACCGGATGAGGAAGCGCGAGCGGCAATCATTGAAGTAATGGCAAGAAAAAAACCCATTTCAGAGCTTGATGCACGAGTGTTGGCAAAGAAAACTGATAATTTCAGCGGGGCTGATGTTAAAGCTGTGTTTGATCTCGCGACAGAGCAGGTGCTCAATGAAGCTATGAAAACCGGCAAGGTTGTACCACTCAATACCAAAGATCTAGTCAAGGCGGCGGGTCGACACAAGCCGACCACTCGCGCGTGGTTTGAGAGCGCAAGAAATTACGCCATGTATGCCAACCAATCTGGCTTTTACGATGATGTTCTTAAGTATCTTGGTCTTATCAAATAACATCACTTCAAGCATTTATGGATTTATCGAATCGTGATCAGCTCTCTGCACAAAGTTGCTATGAACGAGGGGAGTTGTTGCATATGCAGAAACGACACTCTGACGCAGCGGAGTGGTTTCAACGGGCCTTGCAGTCGGACGCTAATCATGCGCAGAGTTACGCCATGCTTGCCATGTGTTGGATGCAGCATAAATCCACATCGAGCCAGTCCCTCGATGCGGCACAGCGGGCAGTTAGTCTGGAACCTGAGTCGGGATTTTTTCGGAGTATTTTGGCTTTGGCATTGGAGGGTACGGCCAAGGAAGGGCAGTATGCGATTTTCGAAGAAGCTCTCAGGGTCGCCCAAGAAGCGGTTGGTCTTGATCCAGATAGTGATTTTTCATACTCTGTTCTCGCGCAATCACATTTGAGAGTGAGGCAGTATGCAGAGGCAGAAATCGCCGCAAGACGTGCATTGGCCCTAAATATCGATAATACCAGCGCTGCAGAGATACTGTCGCGCGCACTTCTGCAGCAGCACAAGGATGAAGATAATGCCGGTCTGGTTCGCTATCAACTCGAGAACAATCCAGAGGATGATAGCAGCCATACCAGCGCCGGATTACTTGCACTAAGACAAGGTGATCACAAGACTGCGAACATACATTTTTTGGAGGCATTGAGGCTAAATCCCATGAATGAGGGGGCACGCCTTGGATTAATAGATTCGTATAGAGCCAGATCCTGGATCTATGGATTATTTCTTCGTTTCGCGCACTTCATGAATCGGTTTTCCGATAAGAATCAAACCAAGATCATGGTTCTAGGATTTATCGGATATCGAATAGCTCACGGAATGCTGAACAAGACCCATCCCTTTTTGGCTTCTCTGGTATTGGCTTTATGGCTTACATTTGCGCTTTGGTCCCATCTGGCCCGCAGCATCGGTTCCTTTTTGATGCTTTTTGATAAGTTTGCGCTGCGCTCTCTTAATCGGAAGGAAGTTTTGGAAGGCATTGTTGTTGGGCTGACAACAACTCTCGCCATAGGATCATTGTGTTATAGCTACTTTGCACCGACAGAAAAATTTCAATTGGTCGCTTTGGCTCTTCTCTTGTCAGCGACTGTATCCGCCGCCGCTTTTACCAACGACCATTATATTGGGAAATGGATTTATAGTGCCGGAGCATTCATTGCTTGTTTGGCTTCATTGAGTTGTTTTTTGATTGAATTAATGAACATGAATGTGCCATTTTTTGGGGAGTTGTTTTTTTCCGCAGTGACTATCGGTGTTGCCGTGAGCTGGTTGCGAGCTCTCAGAGTTGGATATGTCTGAAAATCTGAATCGGGTGCAATCAGGCAGCGATCAATCTGGCGGATGAGACCAGATTCTGAATCATCTGCCGACTTGGCAACTCTCGCACGATGCGTTTCTCTGCATTGACCTCTTCCATCCAGCGCAGAAGATTCTCGGGTTTATTTTTCGCGAGATCTGCCGTGCTATGAACTCCACACGCTTGAAGAAGTTTGGTATAGAGTGCTTTAGAATCGGAGGCTGCGGTCGAAGTCTTCATGAAGGAAATGAGGATTGATATCTAAAAAATATACGACTTCATTCACTTTGGATATGAGGAGTGTTTCCATGTCTACATAAGATTCTCCCTGATGGGGAGAGTGCTTGTGGAAACTGACTTAGCGTCTTCCTTGAACGGCTATGGTTCCATTATTTCGCATCATTCCAATAGACCTTCACGTTTTTCGTGCGGCGACCGGAGGCAATGATGTCTAGTTTGCCATCACCATTCAGATCAGCCAACGCCAAGTCTTCGCAAGCCATGGTATTGTCATCAATGAGGTAGAGTTTCCATTCACTACCCGCTTCATTATTGGGAATGAATAGTTTAATGCCAACCTTATCGAGCTTGTTCTGCGCGGCTCGCCAACCAACGACGATTTGATCGCGACCAAGTCCCAGTAGATCGCCGACTGCGAGGGCATGACCATCGGCAAGAGTGTCGTCCAGCACCGAGCGTTGTGGGGTTGTGTTATCACCCTTACCATTATTGATTGTGTAAAAAGCGAGAGTGTTCCCGTGCATTGGTTCAATGCTGGCGACCATGAGTTTGTCTACGCCGAGCTTGCCAAGGCGAACTTCACCAATGCCTGGAAGCTCTGGCTTATAAGCGTAATGTTCAAGAGAGTGCTTGGATAAGAGTTTATCCTTCTCCCAAATAGCGGTGGTCAGTCCTTCAAGTCCACCGATCACTAAGGCTTCGCGTTGTGAATCATCAAGTCGGGGTACGACATCAAAATTATGAGTCATGTGCATATCGTTGCACACCACTTCCGTTTTCCATTCGTCTTTGGGATTCGCAGGTCTTTGATAAGCCAGCACCTTTACGCCGTCGCCTTCTCCTTTTACATTGCCTTTACCGTGTAGAGGAACCACGACGAGATCAAAGCGTCCTTCACTGCGCTTTACCCATTTCATACGATGCGTCGTTGGCTCTGCGTGTAGCTTTACTGGCTCCCATTTTTGAGTGCGGTCCGTGGGAGGAATGAGATAGAAGACTGCCCCGCTGTTCACGGTGTCACCGGGATTCCATTCAGCACCGACGGCAATCTCGCATTTACCGTCCCCATCAATGTCGCGCGCAGCGATGCAGACATTGTCGTGTTTTGTAAGGTTCTCAGCGATGATGTGTTTCGTCCAAGCAGGGTTTTCATACCAAACGATCTGCGTCTTGTCCGCAAGCAGGATATCGGGTTTGCCATCGCCCTGCACATCCGCCACCGCCAGACCGTAGCCAATTTCAATTTTGGTATCGACATCTTCAGCATGAAACATCGGCGCCATCTCTTGAGCTTGCATGGAGAAACCAACAGAGAGTATTAGAGAGATCAGGGTGACTTTCATGGACTTGTTGTAATGCAATATTGATGCAAAGGCTACGTATTCTTTCTGCATGAAATCACCGTCTCATATTTTAAAAGGCCTCGCTATATTTTTCATTTTCGCGGTGAGCCTGGCTCAGGCTGATTCCCCTTTGCCTGCGACGATTTCGCCTTATTTTAAAGTGCCTGCCGAGTTTGATGGCAAGCTTGGCCCACAACGCTCACCGCTTCTTTTTAACGATGGTCGCGAAGTAAAAACGGCGGAGGACTGGGTAAAGCGCAGGGAAGAGATCAAATCGATATGGCATGGATTGATGGGGGAATGGCCTCCGGTCATCGAAAAGCCGAAGCTGGAAATTTTGGAGACTACGCATAGGGAAAGCTTTACGCAGCATCATATACGACTCCAGA
>VFKY01000012.1 GCA_009885275.1 Verrucomicrobiota bacterium
GGCCGGCAAGCAGAGCCAACGTTTCATCCGTGATTGTTTTGCCACTAATCGTAAGATCCTTGATCGTCGTGAAGCTACCTAGTGCGATAAAATCTGCCTCAGTGAAGACATCACACTTCACGCTCACCTGTGTGACAACACCCGCTGTCTCGGTGAATTTAGCCCCAATTTTTTTAAGGGCTTCCGTATCGGCTGCCTGAAGAGAACCGCAGAGAGTGCAGAGAATAGCGAGAATGTTTTTCATGACCCTAGTAAATTGCTTTGACGAGTGGCGTGATTGAGTTGACCGCGAGGAGCATCATATCCAGAGACAGTTCAGCATAAAGTGCATGAAATTATAAAGACATCATAAAGCACACGATAAAACGTCATCCTGTACCTTAACTGATCACTGTGCCTCTATACCTTAGTATGATGGGTTGATATTCTGGCCTTATTAATCATTCGACCGGGGGGCGGCGGCTGTTGTTAATACCTTCTTTCAAAACTTTTTTTGCACTAAGTAAACATATATGACGCAAAAATAGTAATAGTGTGCTAATATCCCCGCCTATGGCTATCGTAAGAAGAATAAGTTTTTCGCGTCGGGTAGTTGACCACGTCACAGATGAGCTGGTAGCAGTTCTCTCAGATGGTGAAACGTACGAGTTCAAAGCGCTCTTCATGAAGGTTTATGAAGGTCTGAAGCTCAAAAATGCAGTAAGCGGTGGTGAGGAAATGTTGCGTTTGCGCTCTTATGAGAAGCTGCAATATCTCGCGAATCGTGGGCTGGTTGAGAAGAAAGGCAAAAGTTATCGCGGTCTCAAGGGACTTAGTGAAGCGACCAGTATCAATAAGTTTGCTCGAATTGACGCCGCAGCCAGTGCTGCAGCAGCCGGCTAAAGCTTGCTCGCCCAAGGCACAAAGTAACAAAAATATTTAAAACGTCATGATGGAGAGGCTTTACGGCCTCTCCATCACCGTTTTAAGCATTGCCAGATCCTGTTGCACCATCGCCACGTCACGCTCAAAATCTTTATCAGACATACCGGGTAACCGGAACAAGGTGAATATAATCTCACTGCTTGATCCGTTCTTTAATACCCTCATCGGAACATAGATTTCTATATCTGGAGAAAGGCTGACGTAATGATCGAGAATACCAAAAGAGTTGAACTCCGTAAAACGCAGCCCTACTTCACCTTCTGGCGTATCAATAATCCATCCACTGGATGAAGGCCGGATTGATTTACAAAAAGCAGTGGCCCACTGTGGCAGGGTGGCTGGGTTTGACACAAACGCATATACGTCATCGAAATCGCGATGGATGGATATGCTGAGGGTAGTAGAATTAGATTCAATCATCAATGATGGTAATTTTTTAGGCACAGCCTGAGCACAATTCATTCCTGTAAATAACAGTAAGCTCAAACACATTTAATGCGTATTATCGTGCGGTCAGCTTTATGCTGTCTGGATTCAACTATTTACATAATCATTCCACCATGAAAAGACGTCTTCTTCTTGCTCTTGCCTTCACATTCGCTCTGGCCTCCATCAGCCACGCCGCTGACAAACTCAAAATTTTGATTATAGATGGTCAAAATAATCATAACTGGAAAGTGACGACGCCCGTGCTCCAGAATATTTTTGATAGCAGCGGGGCTTTTGCCGTCAGCGTGAGCACTGCCCCTCCAAAGGATGCGCCCAAAGAAGAGTGGAGCGCATGGCATCCTAAGTTCAGCGATTACAGTGTAGTTGTCAGCAATTACAATGGCGCGGATTGGCCTGAAGCGGTGCAAAAGGACTTTGAAACCTATGTTAAATCCGGTGGTGGATTCGTCAGCGTTCATGCGGCAAACAATTCTTTCCCAAAATGGAAGGCTTATAATGACATGATCGGAGTGGGTGGATGGGGTGGACGCAATGAGACTTCGGGACCATGGCTCTATGTTAAGGAAGGTAAGCTATTCCGTGATCCAGTCGCTGGAGGCGGTGGAGCGCATGGTGCACAACATGAATTTGTCGTTGAAATTCAAAACTCGGAACATCCCATCACTAAAGGTCTGCCCAAAGCTTGGATGCACGCCAAAGATGAGCTCTACAGCAAGCTGCGCGGTCCCGCAGAAAACGTCGAAATTCTCACGGCTTCAAAATCTGATCTGACCAGTGAAATGGAACCGAACATGATGGTCTTAAATTATGGCAAAGGTCGCGTCTTTCATACCACACTTGGCCATGCTGATTACTCGATGTTAGATCGTGGTTTCTACCTCACCACGCAACGTGGCGCCGAGTGGGCCGCAACAGGAGATGTCAAAGCCTGCGCGGCCGTACCTGCAGATTTCCCCACGGCCGATAAAGTATCGATCGTGACGCTGGAAGGCTACCCCCAAACGCCAACCCCGAAGCCCAAGCCTGTCGACAAATAGGCTGAATACAACTTGCATGCTTGATCCGCGTAGTGCCAAAATGAGCATCAACGCGGGCTTTTTTCCGTCGCACTCGACCGCTTGCGCATTCAGAGGATTGCGGCGATGAATATTCAAACTCCCCTGACCCAATCCCTCAATCGAACCCAAGATTATGCGACTTCGCTCCTTCCAAGGCCTCGTACCCACTCCTGATCTCGCTGCCCAAGTAGCTGCTGTTCCGTATGATGTCGTAAACCGCGAAGAATCAAAATCTCTTGGTGCCGGAAATCCGATTAACCTGATCCACGTTGACCGTGCTGAAATCGATCTGCCCGATGATGTTAGCGCTTACGATGATCGTGTATACGCTAAGGCTGCAGCGAATTTCAGAAAACTTCAGAAAGATGGTGTGCTCGTGCGTGAGAATGAACCCTGCATGTATCTCTACCGCCAAATAATGGGACAACATACTCAAGCAGGACTCGTCGCAGTATGCCATATCGAGGACTACGAAAACGACATCATCCGAAAACATGAAAAAACTCGGAAAGTAAAAGAGGACGACCGCACACGTCTCGTGGATGCTTTGAGCGCCAACACAGGACCGATCTTTTTAACTTATCGCGACCACGCGCATGTTATTGCTCTGACTCACAAGCATGAGGAACAGGATGCCCCCATCCATGATTTCACAGCGCCTGATGGTATCCGTCATCAAGTATGGCGATTGTCAGGGGAAACATGTTCGGAAATCACTCGACTTTTTAAAGAAGAAATCCCCTTGGCCTATGTCGCCGATGGTCATCACCGTAGCGCCAGTGCTGCACGGGTCGGTAAAGAGAGACGTGAGAAGAATCCCAACCACACCGGCAATGAAAACTACAACTGGTTCCTTAGTGTGCTCTTTCCTGCAGAAGAACTAAAAATTCTCCCCTACAACCGTGTCGTAAAAGATTTCAATGGTGGCACCCGTGAAAGTTTCCTCAAAGAAGTCGGAGCCATTTTTAAAGTAACGCCCACAGAGACAAAGGAACCAAAGAATTCTGGTCAAGCCAGTATGTTTCTTGGTGGTAAATGGTATCTCCTTGAATGGCAGTCCTCGGATAACTCTTCGCCCGTAGATTCCCTCGATGTGGAAATTCTACAATCACGTCTGCTATCTCCCGTATTGGGTATTGAAGATCCACGCACTAGTGAGCGCATTGACTTTATTGGCGGGATTCGCGGTGTCACCGAGTTAGAGAAACTCGTTAACGATGGTAAATTCGTCGTCGCATTCTCGATGTATCCCACCACGGTCGATCAACTCATGGACATCGCAGATGCTGGACAGATCATGCCACCAAAGAGCACGTGGTTTGAACCCAAGCTAAGATCCGGCTTGTTCATACACACACTTGAGGATTAGCATTATCATGCAGACGGGAGCTGGGTTAAAAATCACTGCCGGGCGTGTTTTTGAATAAATGTCCCAGCTCGCGCCCATCTTATTTACTCTTTCCTACCTAGCCCTGCTGGGTCTTTCAGCCATCTTTTCTGCACTGGACACCGCCTTGTTCGCTCTGCGTGAAAAGATGGGTGATGAGTCTGAGCTCAATGAAAAAGCACGGATAGAGATTCAACAAGACCCCATGGGATTGCTTCCGGAAGTTTTACTTCTGGGATGTCTCTCAAATCTACTGCTAACCACTATTGGACTGTACTTGATCACGTCTCCCCTAAGTCATGCGGGGTGGAATATCTGGAGCAGCGCTCTGGCAATCTTTGGTACGGGACTTTTCATCGTAGAGATTATTCCCAATTTCTTCGCGATGCGTTCCCCTGTGAAGACCATTAACTTCACATTGCCCATGTTCTTAAAGGTGAGAGGGGGTTTTTCACCTGTTTCAAAAAAACTGCATTTGCTCAGTGAAAAGCTCGTGGCGACGCTCACTCCAAAACGACTGAAACCACGTCAACTTATGCTTGTTGAAGAATTGGAAACCCTGCTCGAAATGAGCAGGGAGCAAGGAGCCATCACGAGTGACGAATCCTCGCTACTCTATACGCTGCTGGATCTCCCGAGGCTTACTGCTAGGGATGTGATGACACCACGCGTTGACCTGCCTTTAATGCCACACGATGCTAAAGATGATGAGGTGTCGCAGATGCTCGAAACTGCCCGGCACCGATTCGTCGTAATCTTTGATGAGAAAACCGATGCCATTGCCTATGTGTTGGATGTCGAGCAATGGAAACTTCTCGGAAGACCTCACTGGAGCACCGTAACCTCATCCCCCATATTTGTGCCAGAGACACTCCCCGTGATGAATGTGTGGCAAGACAACCTGACTCGTGATGATCTACCCGTAATCGCCGTGGACGAATACGGTGGATTTGAGGGCCTCCTCTCTCGATCTAACATTATAGAGCGAATACTTGCGAAAACCGCGCCGACGCAAAACACGCTAAGTGGCATTCAATCGATCGGGCCTAATCGTTTTTTGGTCACAGGAAGCACACGCTTGAAAGAAATCGAACAAGAACTGGAAGTCACACTGAAAGCAGAAGGTATAGACACCATAGGCGGCTTGACGATGAATCATTTTGGTTACCCCCCGAAGCCGGGTGAATATTTCAGCACCGATGAACTTACCATTAAAGTGAAGCGCACCTCGGGCGCACGAATTCTCCAACTGGAACTACGCGTGATTAAAACTGAGGATGACGCATGATTTGGATACTGCTTATTGTCTGCCTCTTTCTCTCTTTCATGCTTTCAGGCATGGAATGCGCTCTCTTTACGGTCAGCCGAGTACGGGCTCGCCATGCTGCTGGGGAGGGCGACAAGAAAGCCCGCAAACTCAACGCGCTGCTGGAACATCGCAACCAATTGCTTCATGCCATTACAGCCATCAATCATTTTGTGACATTGATCGCTTTTGCTCTCTCTCTTTATTTTCTGCTGCAGTGGCTTGGTAATTGGGGGTGGGTAATAGCCGTACTACTCGTATTACCAATTTTTATTATAGGGCTGGAGCTAGTGCCTAAAATACTTTTTCAACGCTATCCCTTCCGATTGCTCTGTCGTCTGGCAACACCACTCAGTGTGCTCCATACTTTAACAAAGCCCTGGCTCTGGATTTTAAATACGTTTCAAAGAAGTCCAGCAGAGTCAGCATTCCCAGATGATGCTTCAAATGATATCCATACTCTCGTTAAAACATTACAAAAACTCGGGGTGCTTCCCCCAAACATTATTAGTCTTGTAGAACGACTGGCACTATTCCAAACGCGTGAAATCTCTGACATGATGATCCCCTTGAGCGGACTCACGGCATTACCACCAGATATGCCCCTAGCAAGTGTGCTGCAACTGAACCACGAGGTGCGTCATCCTTGGTTGGCAGTCATGGGAATCGATGGAGGGTTATTGGGTTGGCTGGATATAACATCATTACCTACAAAACCCATGGCAGATAAGTTAGTGCGCCAGTTCATGCGGCCCTTAAGTCAGGTGCAATTCAATGAACCATCATTGCGCTGTCTGCAAATGCTGCGCAAACGCGGCGAACCTGTCGCCGAGGTTCGAGATAAAAATAAGCTAGTCATTGGTGTGCTGACACAGCAAGCTTTAATCAATGACATGATCGGTCAATTTCCTGGCCAAACTTGACTCTTATTTACTGTTGCCACGTCTGCCAGAATGATTCTGTCTCTGCAACATCAGGACGCACTTCCCAAATCGCGTTGGGCACCTCATCATCCCGCAAGGTCTGCCAATCGGTGAACAGGCGATACTCCATGTTCCAGAGTCGCGCCCAGGGTTCAAAGTCCAAGGAATGAGGATTAATCATGGCGCGCTTGGTTTGCTCATCAGCACTCTTAAGCCATGAGACACGAGAAAAAATTTGTCCTCCTCCATTGTTGATGATCACGATGCGTCGCTTGGCATCAGGCAATTGCGGCAGTATCCACGGAGCACTGAGATCATATAGCGCGCTAAGGTCACCGACGATGATCCACGATTCATTTGCCTCAGCAGATACACCCAGCCATGTAGAAACAAGACCATCAATGCCATTCGCTCCACGATTGGCATAGAAACGTGTATCGGGCCTAGGTAGGTCCGCTGCCAGATTCCACTCTCGTATCGGCAAACTATTTCCGATCATCACTGTCGCTCCCGCGCCGATCACACGCGAGAGATGTCTCATCCACGCCGGCTCAGCATTTGGATAGGTCTCCAGTAGGTGTATCAGCGTCTTCTCTTGAACATGAACGCTTGAATCTTGAACCTCAAACCTTTCTCCCATCATTTGCCAAGGCACTACACTGACGCCCATAGAACGGGCGAGCCCACGGAACGGTGCTCGCGATATATTGAGCACTCGCACCTCATGGCGATTCTCTAAGTCACGCCACCAACGCCAGGAAGGCACGCTGCCGATGCGTAGCACTCGAGTTGCTTGACACGATTTTAATGCTTTCTCTCCGCCATGGATTCGCAGTAGGGCAAGCGCACGGTCTTCAGTGAGATTGGATGTCGCCTCCATGACGACAGGTGCATTAAGCTTCAATAAAAAATCACGTGTCATAGCCACATCATCAGGATGAATGCCTCCGGCAAGCACGATGGTCTCTCCCTCGGCATCCCAAAATTCCTGCCAGGCCTTTCGATGCAAATTCGACAATGGTTCTTCCATGGCGACCTCACTCACTGAAAAAGCATCTTCCATTGGCAACACTTCGATCCCTTCCGCCAGGCAAACATTAAAATGCACCGGGCCACCCTCTGTATTCACAACATCGGACATGCAGAGCTCCTGTCCTTCCATGTATTCTATCTCGACTTCACGCCCCACATACTTTCCGAAAATGCCGACCTGCTCGATCGCTTGGGGTGCACCGCTGCCGCGATAAGACGAAGGTCGGTCAGCAGTCACCACGATCAGGGGCAACCCCTGATAATAGGCCTCAATCACCGCCGGCAATAACTCCGCCACCGCTGTTCCAGAAGTGGTGAAGACCGCCACAGGCTTACGAGTGGCCATGACTCTCCCAAGAGCAAAAAATGCAGCACTTCGTTCCTCGAAAAAATGGAGGGGTGGGCGCGCCGTTTTTCGCTGAGATATCGCCACGAGTAATGCGGCATTACGAGCTCCGGCTGCCACACAATACTCGGTTACACCAAGTCGATCGAGTTCCGTAAAGAGCCCTCTGATGACGCTTGCGTTACTTTGTTGTGCCGTGAATTCCATGGGCATTTTTTACACCCCAAGCAGTTTTACCACAGACTCCCGCTTGAGACGCAACTCACGCCACTCGTGATCAAAGGCGCTACCACCGACAATGCCGCACCCACTTGGGAGATCAACATTTAGTCCCTGCCAAGAAAGACCGCGAATACTGACCACCGCATGAAATGCATCGTCCGTTTTCATGCCAAATGGTGCTCCAAAGAAAGCAGGAGCATGTAACTGACGGCGATACTCCATAAGTTTTTGCACACTGATTTCATCCCGAGGCAAACAACCAACCGCAGGGGTGGGATGCAATTTTTTTACCAGTGCATTGAGATCAGCTTTTTTATCCAGTTTCACTGAAAGCTCTGTGCGAAAATGCATCAAGCCAGAAGTCTCACTCACCTCGCGCGGCGAACGCTCCACCATACCCAAGTCCATCAAAGTTTCGGCAAGGAATCCCGCGACTATTTCATGCTCGTCAATTTCCTTGGCGTCAGTGATGAAGCTCTCTGCACCATTGGGTTTAGCCGTACCCGCCAGAGCCATGGTTTGCAGTTTTTGATTTTCAATACTGAGCAATAACTCGGGCGTCGCCCCCAAAAATCCACCGCGCCCTTTCAGCCAAGCATAACTCCAGAGTCCAGTGGGAGCCTTTAAAACAGGGGACAGCAACGCTCGCATATCACCTGACAAGAGTATCCCCTTCTCGGTCAAAACAGGCACCATCTTACGAATTTTTTGGGACAGTACATCCCGTCGGATGCGACGGAAGGCCATCTTGAACCACTCGGTCTCAGGTTTCTGCCAAGCAATACTTGGCGGTATTGCCCCTTCGAGCTCTAAGTTCAATTCATGCGCCTGCGACACCTTCACCACACGTGCTGGAGTTTTCCAGGGCTTGGGATCGGAAAGCGTGAAATCATTGACATAAAAGACCACGCCCTCAGGAGGCTCCGCTGCTTCCGCAAACGGTCCTTCACCCATCCATGCCCTTCCGTCGGGTAGCCTAAATAAAACAAGATCCATCATCTATGATACGAGGTTCATTCTGCATGAGAGCGCGCCAAGGTCAAAGAACAGTTCGAGATTGATCATAAAGTCATAATACTTCAGTTGTGATCTTGTTTGGATGAAGTGGGCAGCGATCAATGCCCTCAAACTGCCACGCTCTGTTTAGTAATCAAGTGTACCATAAACGCTTGGGAGTAACGGACGTAGGGCTGGTTGATAGACAATAATACTCATGATTCGTGTTCTAATTTTTGGGGTCATCTATAAACTCACGAATTTGAGGCGTGAAACGCTTTTGGCGTCTTCATGCCTCCTTCTTTATCCGCCTCTGCCATAGGCAAACATAAAAAAGGCGTGGTGTTTCCACCACGCCTTTAACTAATAACTAACCACAAGTACTGAAAAATTAGAAGAACATGCGCAGACCGATGAGACCAGTGATCCCGTCAAAGTCGCCACCGTCGCCACCGCCAGCCATGGTGTGATACTCTGCACCAGCCATGAGTTTAAGCTTATGGCCATAGAGGTAGTAGTTCAAGCCCACGTAAACAGCCTGATACTGATCACCGCGTCCACCGTCGGTAAGTTCTGAAGCAAGACGCTCATAGCGGCTCTGAAGGCGAAGGCCATCTTGTCCGCTGCTATTGGCGAACTGATAACGACCGACCAGTTGCAAACTCGGAGCAATATAGTAGGAAGGAATGACATGGAAACCAAAGACATCGCTCTGGGCATCACGACCTACGCCACCAAGCACATCGGTATAGAGACCGAAACGGCCTTTTTCCCAAGTACTGTTAAAGGAGTATCCTGATTCAAAGTTAGCACCGAAGTTACCGGCTTGGCCGCCTTCTGTGCTGTTTTGGAAGTCAAATTTGACGATGGCCTTGTCGAATCCAGTGGCGCTGGTGAGGTCGTAACCAACTCCAGCTTGAATGACGGCACCGGCATTGAATTCAGAAAATTCACGGCGGTCGTCGCCTGCATAAACACCGATCGTGTAAATAATATTGTTAACTTTGCCGTTGATACGCATACCGGTCAACTCACCTGTAAACAGGGAGTTAGAGAGAAGCGTGCGTTCGAAGGTTAGGATTTCCTTGGAGGAAGTAGCCTGTTCGACAGAGAACATGTTGGCCTTATATTTACCAACTCCAATGTTGAATGCATCCGAAGGAGCCCAAGTAACATTCAAATCATAGATCTTGCCGTAGAACTCAGGATCAAAATTAGGACTTACGTCAATTTGACCTTCAAACTTGAACTGGCGAAACCACTTCGACTTGAAACCAAGTCTCCAGCGACGCACTTCAACGTCACCCCAGAGAACTTCTTCAGGACGGTCTTCAGTGCCATAGGAACCCTGATCGGAGTCACCCAAGCCATACTGTAATTGCATACGTCCTTGAAGTGCAAATTCTTGAAGGACAGAGTTGTTGTCGTCCTTGTAAAGCGTGGCAAGTCCCCAGATCTTGTCGTAGATCGAGCGAGTGTCCTCTTTATTAACGGCAGCTTCGACGCCCTTACTTGAAGCTGTCATAGTTTCGCCAGCTTGAAGGCCGGAGAACATTCCTACAGCTAGTAGGAGTAGTGTGGTCTTATATTTCATATGGTGTGTGTTTGTTGGTATTTTATCCTGAGTTTAGATGAGATCGACGATGAGAGCGCTTAATCTCATTTGTAATGAGCAGTTTAAAGAAGTGTTCAATTCACGCCAGATCAAGAGCGTAACGTTTTTGTCACATAAGGAAAACGCCGAACTTTTGTTGATTTTCCTTAAATGCTTCGTTTTCGTCACCTAACAAAGAGCTGTATATTCTACATTGCCATCGACAATTAACCTCGGTGACTGAGGCCCAAAGTAAGTATTATAGGGGGAACTTAACGACTCAGCTCACTCTGCGTCAGTACTTTAAAGCCACTGTTATTAAGAGCTTGAGCGCCAAATTCCACTTCATCGAGATAGAGCGCCAGCAAAGGGTTTCCGTTCGGTCGTACGATCAACGGGTAACTGTGATGGATATTGATTTCCGCACTGAGTAATGCTGAAAGTGCGTGCCCCAAGTCATGCGCGCCGTCCCGTAACTCCACCACCACTATGGTTCTGCTGGCGCAAGATATACCCTGTTCAGTCATCACTTGCTCAGCTTGATCAGGATCTGTGACCACAAGACGCACCAATGTTAGCTCCACAGAATCCTGCACGCTGAGTCCGAGCACTTCGATCGACTGCGCATTAAGTAATTTCACAAGATAATGAAAAGATCCCACGTGATTGTGAAGAAATACCGAGAGTTGTTTCACCGGTGATCCCGGACTGGAGAGTGTGAAGGATGATGTAGTGGCTGGGCTGTCCATAATAACTCTTTCTTAGTTAACCTGCAGGGCCTGCGGTGGCACGCATTTCCTCAAAATTTGTCACCCGTGAGGGCAGTGAAATAATAGTTTTCTCATCCATGCTATCAGCGGCAGAATCACAGAGTGTGGCTAGTTGCACAGAATAAAAAATATAGCCTTAACTCTAGACAATAAAATTTAAGCCTATCTCCCCCCAAAAAGGCGCTTAAAGAAACCACCGACGCCTTTCTTTTCCTCTGGTGGCGCAGGCTCAGGGGTAGGTGGAGCCTCGGTTGCGGTGCTGCCATCTGTCATTTCATCCTCAGCAGTGACAGCAATCGCTTTATTGGTTTCATTCTTCGCCATGAGTAGAATAGGATCATCAGGTGATGCATTCTTAAAAACATTTTCAAACACTTCATGCACAATGGGGGCCGCTACCTTGCCCCCGCTGACGGTCTCATTGGGTTGCCCTTCATAGACAAGCGCGTAAGCATACATGGGGTCGTTGGCAGGAAGAAATCCGGTGAACCAGGCCAAGTTGCGATCCTCGGTCGGCTTCCATTGGGCTGTCCCCGTCTTCCCGGCAACCTGACATTCTTTGAGTGACGCGGCCCTACCTGTTCCACCATCGCCATTGACGACAGCAACCATGCCCTTAACTACGATCTCACGAGCCTCAGGCTGAAGTCCTATTCTTCTCCGCACACTGGGCTCAAACGCTTGAAGAACGCGGTCATTGGAATCCTGGATTTGTTTAACAAGCCTTGCTTGCGGCATGTTCACCCCATCAGCGAGTGCAGCCATTGCTTGAACCGTTTGTAAGGGGGTCACCAAAGTGCGCCCCTGACCAATCGAAAGATTGGCGATATCGCCTCCCTGCATTTTGTGACCAAGCTTTTGCATCATCCATGCATTAGTTGGAACAAATCCCCTTCCCTCCGCAGCCAACGGAATACCTGTAGCTTCTCCCACCCCAAGGCGCTGCGCCATATCCGTAATTGGGTTCGCCCCCAATGCCAGTCCAGCCTGATAAAACCAAGTGTTGCAGGAACGCTTGATCGCTCCAATCACATTCATATCACCTTCACCTTCTTTGTTCCAGTTGTGAAACACTCGGTCTCCAATTTCAAGACTCGAACTGCAATTATAGGAAGTCTTTGCGTTCATTTTACCGCTCTCCATGGCAGCCAGTGAAACGATAACTTTGAAGGTCGAGGCTGGAGGATACTCACCGCGGAAAGCTCGAGCAAAAAGCGGAAGGCGCTTGTCCTCATTAAGCATCTTGAAGTTAGCTGAAGTGATGCCAGGCACGAAAAGATTAAGGTCGTAAAACGGGTATGAGGCCATTGCGAGAATATCCCCAGTCTTCACATCCATGATCACCATGGCACTACTAATAGAATTTTTTGCGAGAGCGTTTTCTGCATACTTTTGAAAATTGTAGTCCAGCGTTGTCACCACATTATTTCCGGGAATCGGGCGCCTCAAGATTTGCTCATCCATCTTGGTTCCATCAGGATTAAAAAGCACGTTGATCACCCCTGGTTTGCCTTGCAAATCACTGTCGAAAGATTTCTCTAATCCTTCGCGACCTTCTATTTCTTCAAAAAGAGGATCGCCATCTTGGATGGGAGCAAGAGGTAGGGGTCTGGTTTTGCCGGTATATCCAATGATGTGCGGAGCGCATGCGCCCTTGGGATAAAACCTCAAATAAGCAGGCTGGAGCATTAGACCGTTACCAGGAGCTAATAATGGCTTGATTAGAGATTGTTGCTCCGAAGTGATTTCTTCATTGAGTCCATCGGTGATTGAAAATACCAAGGGGAGCCAGCGACGGTTCTTATAATGGGAAATCAAGCGATCACTGGGAATGCTCCAAGTTTTACCGAGCGTTTTGTTGGCCAACCCTATGCGTTTTTGCGCATACTCAAGGATCTGAGCATCCGTGACTTCGTTGCCGAAAAATGGAAAATTAAGCGCGAGATACTGAGCCACACGGTTTTGAGCCAACGGCACTCCATTTCGATCCACAATTTGACCACGTGGCGCGGGAATACTCATGGTAAGTGCCCGAGCTTCTTTCTGCGTTTGCCATCCTGCTTTGAGATCAGTCTTTAGGGGTTCCGGGGTTCCATCGACGCTGGTCGAAACTGCCACCGCACCCCGCAAGTCCTGAACGCCCTGAGCCATCAACTTCTCTCCAGTCCATAAAACTATGGCAGTAAGAAGATAGACACAAAACAGGCGCAATGAAGAAGGCATGATAAAAACAGTGGTGCAAAGAGTGTCTAAAGTCGGGGATAAGAAGCCTTTCGTCAAGAAGCGTGACACCCGACATGGGGCATTATTCGTTAAGTGACGTTTTGTTCACTCAGCCCGTCTTGCCGCCATTGCCATAGAAACGAATGGTTAAACATGTCGGATACTCCGATTCCATAAAAAACACAACCTCATCAATACGTATGAAACTCACCATAATCACTTCACTTTTGGCGCTCGCTTTCACGGCCAGCCTCAATGCGCAGAGCGTGCTCCGCATCCGCGGTTCTGACACCCTCGGCGCCAAACTAGTCCCGCAATGGGCTGAAGGCTTCAAAAAACAGGGTGGCGCAGTCAGCTTCGACATCGCTGCCGAAGGCTCCTCAACCGCTTTCACCAATCTCTCTGCCGGCACTGCTGAAATCGGCATGTCCTCCCGCAAGGTGAAGGATGATGAGCGCACTTTCTGCAAAACCAAGGGCGTTTTCCTTACGGAACATGAAGTCGCCTGGGACATGATCGTGGTCGTGACCAACAGCGGCAACCCAATCAGCGGACTCACCAAAAAACAAGTTGCCGGCATTTTCACCGGTCAGATCAAAGACTGGAGCGAAGTCGGCGGTACTCCCGGCCCGATTTCTGTTTACACACGTAACACTTCCTCCGGTACCTACAAAGACTGGATGACACTTGCCATGAAAGGCAAAGACTATGCTTCCGGCAGCCAGAAGATGGCTGGCAATGAACAAATCGTCTCCGAAGTCGCCGGAAACAAAGGTGGTATCGGCTATGTTGGTCTTGCCTACGCCAATGGCAAAGGCGTCAAAGCGCTCCCAATTGATGGCGCCGCCCCTGAGCCTGCCAACGTGAAAGGTTATCCCTACAGTCGCCCCACTTTCCTTTATACAAATGGTGCCCCTGAAGGCAAGATCAAGGAATTTATCGACTTCTGCACGGGTGCCAATGGCACCAAAATCACCCAAGTGGTAGGATTCATCCCCGCCAAGTAATTCTGTTTTGATCTGCAATTTCAGTCCGACGGATGATGACTAATATCTTTCCGTCGGACTTTTTTCGCTTTCCCAAAGTCACCGTGCTATCTTCTCTTTTTTTAGTGCATGAACGACAATCCAAACGGCATTAGCGAAGATATGCAAGCTTTGCTGAAAAAGCCAGGCCTGCTTGGTGTGCGAGTGGACCGGCAAAGTCTCATCAAGCATTTTTTTAATGGGTGCGCCGGTATAACCATTATCACCTTGTTCTTGATTATGTGGTCGCTTTTGCGTGAGAGCACCGGCTTCCTCCCCACTTACCGCTGGGAGCTTAGCGTCTACCGTCAGGCCGGACTTGAGTATGCGGACTTTATTGAGAAACCGCTATCAGAACATCTTGCGCTCCACAGCAAACTGAACCGGGCGTTTAATGCAGAGCTTAACACCATCTCCCGTGAATCGAAGTTGCGGCGTGATGCCGCGTTTCTCATCAAGCAGCAAATTGAAGAGAAGACCGTGCTGCAACGGGAACCTCTGCAGGAAGCGCTCGATGCAGGTAATACCCCTCCCGAAAAAATTACGGCACTTCGCAAGACTCTCACGGAAGCCACTGCCGCAGCTTTAGGTAGCGAACCGTTGCCAAAGCTTTTCAATGAAAGTGAGAAAAAGTCGCTTACTGCCGACCTGCTTGGCCTGCAGCCGGACGTTACCGATATGCCGCCTTTCATCAAAAGCTTGATGGATAAATTCATAGAGCAGGACAAGGCTGGCAAAGAAAAATACGCCGCTTTCATCAGTGCATTGGACGCCTTTGAAGAAGCCTCTGAGCCCATCACGGAACTTCACGATGGCATGAAAGAACAGGTCTTGGAGGTCAAGAAAGCAGCCACGCAACAGCACATGGCGGAAGACGCCAAATTCAAGCTTCTTGAAGCGGCAAGAGCAGCAAAAACTGCAGAAAAGCGTGAAGGCTTTGAAAAGGATGCGGCACAGACCGACATCAACCCCATCGACTACAAAACAAACATTGATAGTCTAATCACCAAGCTGCCTGAATACGAGAGCCTCATTCCCGCCTACAAGGATGCTGTGAGCAAGGCCATGGAGGGCATTCCGCAAAAAGCGGATACTCACGAGGCTCGGGAATTGATCGACCAGGTGCGCAAGTCATTTCCAAAACATCTCGCCCATGTTGATGAATCCGTTGACCACATGAAAGCATGGCAATGGGACAAGCCGATTCCCCTCTTTCGTGCACTTACAGCATTCCTCTTCGGCGGCGACTGGATCACCAACAGTTCTTGGCAGGATTTTTACGGCGTCATTCCCCTTTTTACAGGATCCCTGCTTATCGCCATCACAGCGCTTCTCATAGCCCTTCCATTCAGTGTTGCAGCGGCCATCTACACCAACCAATTCGCTTCTCCCAGAGAACAGGAAATTATTAAACCCTTCATTGAATTCATTCAGGCAATTCCATCGGTCGTCCTTGGCTTTATAGGCATCTCAGTCCTTGGTGATCTCATCAAAGAAACAAGTAATATACCCTGGTTACAATGGATACCAGGATTCCCGGTGCAGGAGCGCCTCAACATGTTCAATGCCGGCCTCCTTCTCGCACTCATGGCCATCCCTACCATGTTCAGCCTCGCCGAAGATGCCCTCCAAAACGTTCCTCGGGCTTTCAGTGAGGCCAGTGAAGCTCTCGGTGCCACCAAGCTTCAAACGGTCTTTCGGGTTATCTTCCCCGCATCGATCTCTGGGGTGTTCGCAGCCATGTTGCTCGGACTTGGTCGTATCATCGGTGAAACCATGGTGGTGCTTCTCGTCGCCGGAAATCGCATTGCCATTCCGGATTTTTCTGACGGCATAGGCGCCGTCTTTCAACCGGCGCACACGCTTACCGGCATCATTGCTCAGGAGCTTGGGGAAGTATCTCGCGGGAGTGCCCACTGGCAGGCACTCTTCATGGTCGGCATCCTCCTGTTCTTCATCTCACTCCTCATCAATTTTCTCTCTCGCAAGGTCGTGAAACGCTTTCAACTCCCGAAAATTTAGTCATGCACGCTTCCGCTAAATCCACTTCTCCGGACAATCCTTTTGCTAAGCGGAAGTCGCATCTTGAATTTTATGAGTTGCTCACAAAGTCCATCTTGCGGGGGGCGACTTACTTGATTCTATTCGTTACGGCATCAATTTTCATACATATCTTCATCAAAGGCGCGCCTGTCATTTTTCAATCAAAGGCTCCTTTCATCAATACAAAGTTTCTCACTGAGCTTCCGGAAACACTGCACATTTTGCAGGACAAGCAGGGGAAAATTTATGAAACCGATCCCAAGGGCTCAGATATCATTAAAAAGGAACTGGGAAGCAATCTGAGACAGGAAAAGACCATGTCTTATTCCGGGGGCGGCATCCTCGGACCGATTGTCGGCACGGTTCTTCTTGTCGTGGGTTGCATGATCGTCGCCCTTTTTCTCGGTATATCTTCCGCCATCTACCTGAGCGAGTATGCCAAGCCTGGACGCTTTATCGAAATGGTGCGTCTAGCCATTCTTAATCTCTCTGGCGTTCCTTCGGTGGTCTTCGGTTTGTTTGGACTTGGCATGTTTGTGCTGACCGCACCAGTGATCACATCCGTCCCCCATGAGCGGTCGCTACTTGTCATTCCCCTCGGTTTCAGCAACCTCAGTTTTCAAGGTTGGGATACCAGTGTGCTCAGTGGCGCATTCACACTCGCCTTCGTGATTCTGCCGGTCATCATCACCGCAAGTGAAGAATGCCTCCGCGCCGTCCCTCAAGGCTTCAGAGAAACCTCGCTCGCCCTCGGAGCCACCCGCTGGCAGACCATCTGGAGAAGCGTGCTACCCTTTGCCATGCCAGGCATCCTCACTTCATCCATTCTCGGCATCGCGCGAGCTGCCGGCGAAACGGCACCGATCATGTTCACGGCTGCTCTGGCGTTTAAAGACAAGCTACCCTGGCAAGGTCAAAGCGGATTCAACGGCGTTTTCACTGAATCGGTGCAAGCCCTCCCCTATCACATCTACACCCTGGCAGCTCGTATTCCGAAAAACGAATATTCCGAGCGTGCCCAATACGGTTCCGTCTTCGTCTTTCTCGTTTTGGTCATGAGCCTCGCCATGGCATCGGTCTTGCTTCGCAAAAAACTCCGCGCTAAATACCAATGGTAACTGCCGCCCCATACGAACCCAAAAAGAAACAAATCGTGGATCATCTCGCACCCACTGCCGTAGACAAAACCTTCAACTCCAAGGCAACAGCTGGTGAAGAGGGTATGATTTCTGTGCGCGACATGGATTTTAATTACGGTGCCAAACGGGCACTTCACCATATCCAGATGGAAATCCCCTCAAAGCAGGTCACAGCTTTCATCGGACCAAGCGGTTGCGGTAAATCCACTCTCCTGCGCTGCTTCAATCGCATCAATGACCGCATTCAGGGCGCACATATTGCCAGTGGGCAAGTCATCATCAAAGGGAAGAATATTTACGATAAAGACGTAGACACCACTTCGCTCCGCCGCCAAGTCGGAATGGTCTTTCAAAAATACAATCCCTTCCCTAAAAGCATTTACGAAAACGTCGTTTACGGACTACGTATCAGCGGCGTCAAAAAAAAGGCCGATCTCAACGACGCCTGTGAATACGCGCTCAAATCAGCGGCGCTCTGGGATGAGTGCAAGGATCGACTCAAGCAAAATGCCTTCGGTCTGTCTGGCGGTCAGATGCAACGACTCTGCATCGCCCGCGCTATCGCCGTAAAACCAGACATCCTTCTGATGGATGAACCCTGCTCTGCGCTCGATCCCATCGCCACCCTCAAAGTTGAGGAGCTTATCTTGCAGCTCAAAGAACAATTCACCGTCGTCATCGTCACCCACAATATGCAACAAGCACGACGTGTCGCCGACCTCACCGCTTTTATGTATCTAGGAGAACTCATTGAGTTTGCCGATACCTTGACAATTTTTTCCAATCCTCAACAGTTAAAGACAGAAGAATACATTCGTGGCCAGTTCAGTTGAACTCCTCACGAATCGCCGCGCTTACTTTTACTTTTTTCTGTATTCCTTTCATGACTACTGCAAATTCAGCACCAGCAAGCATCGCCCCTGCCCATCGCCGCCCACAAAGTGATCAGGCGATTGTGAAAGTCAACGGTGTCGACTTCGCCTACTCTGGAAATACGGTGTTATTCGACATCAATCTCGACATTCTTAAGAACCATGTCACCGCGTTCATTGGACCCAGCGGTTGCGGTAAATCAACCTTGCTCCGTTGCATCAACCGTATCAACGATTTGATCGAGGGGGCGCACATTACCAAGGGAAACATCACTCTTGGCGGATTGAATATCCATCATCCAGATCTCGACGTCATCGCCCTGCGCCGCAAGGTCGGCATGGTGTTCCAGAAATACAACCCCTTCCC
>VFKY01000334.1 GCA_009885275.1 Verrucomicrobiota bacterium
ACGACTGGCGTTGTGGCCTTTCTCTTCAATGGAGCGTCCTTCATCAATGCTCTTTTGCACGGAACCTACGACAAGGTCGGCTTTCACTTCATTAACGAACCAATCCCGATACACAATCGCTTCAGGAAAATTGTGCCCTGTATCGACGTGAACTAAGGGAAATGGCAGGCGTGAGGGATGAAACGCCTTTCGTGCGAGCCAAGCCATAACAATCGAATCCTTACCACCCGAGAAAAGCATCGCTGGCTTTTGGAACTGTGCCGCAGTCTCACGGAGCACATAAATAGCTTCACTTTCAAGGAATTCGAGATGGGATATATCTGACATGACGGATCAAATGATGGCTAGAAATTTGAGTAAGTTGCGAAGGCTGATGCCGATGACGAGGAAGCCGATGAGAACCATGAAGGGCTTGTGTGGAATGTGTTTACTTGACCAGGCGCCCAACGGGGCAGCGATCATGCCGCCAATGGCTAGTCCCAGGATGGTGCTCCAATGGGTAAATCCAATTGTGAAGAAGAAAGTGATGGAAGCAGCGAGCGTAACAAAGAATTCGACGGCGTTCACACTGCCGATAGTGATGCGAACATTGTTGCCGCGAACGATGAGGTTAGAAGCGACGATGGGGCCCCAACCACCACCGCCCATCGCGTCGACTAGAGCGCCGAAGAAACCAAGCGGAATGAGATGCGAAGTGACCTGACGTGAGGGCACCTGAACGAAGGCTTTAGCGATGATGACCACACCCATGATGATGAGATAGCCAGAGATCCATGGTTTGAGCACGTCACCGAATTCAGAGAGCAGATAGGCACCGATGATGGCACCGATGATGGCTGGTATGAGCAATCGACGAAACAAGAAGCGGTCCACATTGCCGAAGGCGTGATGTGAAATAGCGGATGCTCCAGTCGTGAAGCATTCCGCGGCATGAACGATCGCGCTAGTGGCCGCAGGTGGCACGCCGAAGGCCATCAACAGCGAGGATGCGCTGATGCCATAGGCCATGCCGAGTGAGCCATCGATCAATTGAGCGATGAAACCAGCAGCAATGTAGAGCGCAAAATCAGGGGGGATTTCCATGAAAAATTACAGTTTATCAGTGACGAGTTTTGCATGCAATCCACACTCGTGTTTCTCATCGCCCTTGGCAGGATCGTAGTAGGTGCGCTCATTGGGTAGCTCAAACTCTGCTAAATAGGCGTCCATTTCAACGGATGTCCATTCAAGGATGGGATTGACTTTGAGGCACTGAAACTTCTCATCCCACATCACGGGCTGGAGCGAAGCCGCTCGCTGCGGGTTCTGCTCCTTGCGCAATGCGGTAATCCAAACAGTCGGCGCCATTTCCCTCATGCCGCGCTCAAAAGGCTCCAGCTTCATGATACGGCTGAAGCTTTCCACGCGTTCAACTTCATCTGGCATGGGAACTTGCCCCCCATTCATAGCCAGCCAATGGGCAGCAGTCATTTTGGGCACAAAGGCATGAATGTTGAGCGCGAGTAAAGCGCGGCATTTCTCAGCAAAACGGTAGGTTTCAGGCAAATTGGTTCCATGATCGACCCAAAGCACCGGTATATCCGCCTGAGCTAGTGTTCCCATGTGCAGGATGATCGACTCATAAGGGCGAAAGTTGGTGGTAACCACGACTTTGCCAGCCGATTGCGCGACTGCCCACCGCGTTAATTCCAATGGGGATAAGGCGCCTACAGAGGCATTGAGAGCATTAGCTTGATCAAAATTCATGGGGAAATAGAGATTAAATCCTATTTTCCGATATGACAAGTAGGAAATACATATAATTAGCAGCACGGACAGACGAAATCATTACTATTGCACTGCTCAATAAGGGCGCTTTCGATACCTATATCACACGTTCACAGCGGTTGCTCCATGTGACAAGTTAGGGTAAAATCACCGCCACATGCCGTCGATAGCCACACCAGAAATGGAGACGAAAATAGGTGCCTTTATGGAAACACCTTGGTGTGTCATCATTCAGAATGACCCCGTCAATCTCATGAGTTATGTCGCTCACGTGATTCGCAAGATCTTCGGTTATAATAAACAAGAAGCAGAACGATTGATGATGCAGGTGCATCAAGAGGGGCGAAGTCGGGTCTGGACGGGTGCTCGAGAAAAGGCTGAGCATTATGTGAGGCAGTTGCATGGACACCAATTGCTCGCCACTCTGGAAAAGTCAGAATAAATATGCGGCTCAGTATTCATAAAGAAGAAGCGCTTTGGCGCTTGAGCGACATGGAAGAAGTTCATGTGCAGTTACTGCGTCAATCGGCAGATGATGCCAGTTCCAAAGATAGTCATGAGGGACCACCAAGGCTCTTTCCTCTGCCCGTTTCACCCAAAGAAGCATTACGAGAAGGGGAGTTTCTCGAAGACTGGAAAGAATATGTGACCGAAGAGCTGAATATCCAATTTGCGAGCGATGTAGGCATCTTGCTGGATGATATCGACGCACTAGAAATTTACTCATCTGAAGAGACAAAAATGGAAATAAGATATCGGCTCTCCATTCCCTTGGATCATGGCGGCGCTTGGTTTAGCGCACTCAATCAAGCGCGACTGCAATTGGATCAGCAATACGTGCTGCATCCCAATGGCGAGGAGTTTGAACCTGATGCTGGCCCAGAATTTATCGGCACTGTAGATCCTGGTCAAAGGTTCGTGGCATACCTGCGCTATGATTTTTACACCAATATTCAGGAATGGATCGTCAGAAATATCCTTTAAACAAAAAGCCCCGCTCAGGAGTATATAATTTTGATAAGAAAACGGGTTCTTGTTCGTCTTAACTAGTTCTATGAAATCAATCACTCTGCTCACCGCCGCAATTATCATGACCACTGGCCTCACGGTCAGTGCCGAAACCATTACCTTAAAAGGCCTCCACAACTGCTGCAAAAGCTGTGAAAAAGGCATTACCGCAGCCATCACAAAGGTTGAAGGCGCAACGGTTGTAATAACAAAGGACGTCGCTGCTATCACCGCAAAAAGTAAAGCAGACGCGGATAAGGCTGTTGAGTCGCTACTTGCTGCAGGCTATTTTGGTGAGGGTGCACCCGTAGGCACCGTCGAAGATAAAAAAGTAAAATCAGCAACGGTAACCGGTACGCACCTTTGCTGCGGAAAATGCGTGACTGGCATTGATGATGCCATCAAAACCGTCGCTGGAGCCACGAAGCACACCGCTGAAAAAAATGCAAAAAGCTTTACCGTTGAAGGTGACTTCAACTTGAAGGATCTTCATGCGGCTTTGAACAAAGCCGGCTATAACGGCAAATTGGAATAGCTTTTCATAACAATCATCCAAGCCTCTGTCCTCGATGGGCAGAGGCTATTTTTTTGCTGCTACTGAATATAAATTTTGAATACGTGATTGCTTACGCTTCTATGCGCGATGCCACAAGACCTTACTCTTAGCCCTCAAACAGATCCTTTACGTGTTTACCGATATCGCGATGGCCTCTACGCCGTTGATCTTCTGACGGCTGCTGTGGTGCACCTCGACTTTTTTTCTTGGCTGGCAAGTAACCCTGGCACGAAGGAACAAATTTGTCAGCACTACGGGTTCAAAGAACGTCCAACGGACGTCATGCTCACGCTCTTTGCTGCCAATGAATATATCGAGCAAAAGGGGAATGTGTTTAGCATAACGCCATTAGGGCGCGAACATTTGACAAAAAGTTCACCATGGAACCTTTCGCCCTACTATGCTTCGCTAAAAGATCGCCCCATCACCCAAGATTTCCTGAAAGTGCTCAAGACAGATAAGCCGGCAAATTGGGGCGGCGATGACGCTGCGCTCGATTGGCATAAGGCCATGGAAACGGAAGCTTTTTCAAAATCATTTACCGCAGCGATGGATTGTCGGGGGCAATATCTAGGACAAGCGCTAGCCAAGAAGCTTGATCTCTCGGGACGAAGACACTTGCTCGATATCGGTGGCGGATCAGGCATTTACGCGTGTTCAATAGTTGCCCATCATGCCACCTTGCGTGCCACTGTGCTTGATCAGGCTCCCGTAGATCGTATTGCTCAGCGATGCATTGAAGAACGAGGTTACTCTGAGCGCGTTCAAGTGGCTACTGGTGACATGTTTAAAGATGCCTTCCCGACCGACTGTGATGTTCATCTATTTTCCAATGTTCTGCATGATTGGGGTATTGAGGAAGTCGAAGTGCTTCTTGCCATCTCTGCGCGTAATCTTCCTGCGGGCGGAATGCTCATTATTCATGATGCGTTCATCAATGCGGAGAAGACTGGCCCTCTCCCCGTGGCCGAATACTCCGCGCTTCTCATGCATTCCACTCAAGGCAAGTGTTACTCAATCGGTGAATACTCAACCATGCTAGCGAAAGCAGGCTTTGAACCCGGTGCTTATCACGAAACTGCAGCGGATCGTGGTTTTATGACGGCGGTGAAAAAGTAGAGCGCACTTCCAAGTGTGCTAGAGCATTGCCTCGCTTTAACGTGTGGACACGACTCAGCATCCTTGGAACTACGCTCCATTTCCAAAATTCAAATCGTAATCTGGCGGGTTCTTCCTTCGATCTGCCAGGTCTCCGTGACTTCTCCATCGCGTACGACATAAGCCTTGGAGTGCAAAGCTACGGTCGGACAAATGTGCCAGGGAATGCCATAGAGCACATCGCCCACTTTAAAATTATCAGCACATTCAGTCTGCACCACCAGGTGTTCTTCACTGTGCATCACCGCAGTGGCGTCGGGAAGATCGAGAAACCAAACGCGCGGATGTGGCATTTCCGAAGCGATGGATTTATGACCGAGGTCCAGCGTAAGATGCCCCGGCGTTGGCTTGCCGATAACACGGGTCAGCACTAACGCCGCCAAATTGAAATCCAAGTCCGAGTATCTGATACCATAACCGTAGTCCCATAACACCGAAGTGCCCGGGCTGCATTCATACTGTCCACGTCGGGCATGAATCGCAAAAGTTGGCGTCCCGCTGGCCACAAAGTTTGGTGCCGGCAACCCACGCGCAAGCAATCGATCCCGCAGACGATCTACATCGGCGAACGCCTCATTGACGCGGCTCTCACGCGATATGGGATCATGATCGTGAATATGTCCATCATACGCATGAAGACCCGCTGGGATTATACCCGGAAGCTCGGCAAGATGAGCATATAAATCGTCCGCATGTTCATCAGGTGCGATGCCGGTGCGATGCTGGCCACAGTCCACATCGAGATAAACAGGAATGTTTAATTGCGCGGCAGCAGCAGCCTGAGACAGATCATCAAGGGCTGACTTACAGTCGGTCACCGTAGAAAACTTCACCTTTGGGAAAAGTTTCATGAGCGCACAGAATCGTGACACATTAGGGCCCACAGGAGGATAAGCCAATAAGATGTCCGTAGCTCCCGCAGACGCTGTCATCTCCGCTTCGGCAATGGTGGCACATTTGAATTTAGTCACCCCGTGCTTGAGATGCAGCTTGATGATCTCCGGCATCTTATGCGTTTTCATGTGCGGACGCAGACGCGAGACTTCGCCGTTCAGTAGGGAGATCATTTTTACAATGTTATCCTCCACGCTGGCAGCATAAACGAGAAGTGACGGAGAAGGAATTTCCCCGATGTTTGAGACTTTATACCATGAGTTCATAGGAAACGTGCAAGATATCAGTATGATGGCTCAATAATAACGCAACATTCAACCAAATTTTCGCATCAAAAAATATCGCGCCTACAGAGTTGAGGAAAGCAATGCATTATTAGCCTCAATGTATTTCACTAGCAATTTTATCATCTGGTTTCTACTATCATTGGTAATTTGCAATAAACTTACTCGCCAGTGTTGGGAAACACTACATCATGATCGACAAGAACCCCATCCTCTGGCAACAGATTGACACACATGAAAGAATACGAATCAAAGCATGAGTAAAAAGAAAAAAACTCAAATCTTAGAGGAAGATGCAACTCCATATCGCGTTAATGGCGCACCTACTAAACGTAAGCTTCATTGTATAGATCTTTTTGCTGGCTGTGGCGGATTATCACTTGGATTGGAAAAAGCAGGGTTTCAGCCTTTGCTATTTTCAGAAATTAATCCCCAAGCTGCCGAGACTTACATCGCTAATAGAACGGGACTGGACATCATCCCAGTAGGTGATGTTTACAACCTCACTGATCTTGACTTGGGAATATTAAAAACTTACTGGCGCTACAAAGGTATTGAGGACATTGACCTTGTCTGTGGCGGGCCACCTTGTCAGGGCTATTCTGGTATTGGGCATCGGCGCACATTTAAACTCGATAAACAAGACATACCTTCGAATCACTTATTTCAAGAAATGGTTCGCGTCATTCGTTGTGTGAAGCCGAAAATATTCGTCTTTGAGAACGTTCGAGGCTTACTAAATGCTCGCTGGACGCCTGAAGGACAGAGCGGTGAAATTTTCAAGGCTGTCTTGGAAGAATTTAAAACACTAACTGATTACCGAATTCGTTGGGAGTTGCTACATGCCAAAAGTTATGGCGTTCCACAAAATCGCCCTCGTGTTATTATGGTTGGTATCCGTGAAGATATTTTGCCGCATTGGGTGCAGGGCTCATTGCTGGAGGTTTCATTCGATGCTCCAAGTGCAATTGAATCTGGCTTTTTACCTGAACCCTCAGGCACGCCGCCGACACTTGTTGAACTTTTGTCAGATTTGGAAGACCCACGCTATTTAAGTCGCACTGCTACTACAGAATATCCAAACGAAGCAAAAAACGGAATCCAAAGAAGTCTTCGCACCACTAGTGATGGTCATTTGATGCATAAGGGTGATCCGCTGACAGAACAGGAATATTCTAATCACGCGGACTACATCCGCGAAAAATACGCACATATGATTGCCAATAATGGTGAGATACCGAAGGAGTTTAAGACGAAAAAATTTGCTCAACGTGTGTTTCCTCGTGAATGGAATGAAGGTGGACCAAATATAACAGCGACTTCGTTACCAGAGGATTACGTTCACTATAATCAGCCCCGTGGGCCAACAGTCCGCGAATGGGCGAGAATTCAAACCTTCCCTGATTGGTATCAATTCAAAGGGCCTCGCACAACTGGTGGTCGTCGTCGGGCTGGTGACCCGAGCATAGGAATTTGGGATCGGGATGTTCCTCGATATACACAAATCGGGAATGCTGTTCCTGTTATGTTAGCTGAAAAAATCGGAACACATCTGGCAAAGATTTTAAGAGGCGAACTCTCCTGCAAGCCATGAACACAAGGCCGCTCAACGAACAAGAATCAAAAAACTTGGCAACGCTGAATCAAGCGGGCTGTAACAGTGTTCTACTTTTCCTTACAGAGACAGGCTTGCGTAAATCTATTCTCGATGCGACTGAACCGATGCGTCGCTTGC
>VFKY01000125.1 GCA_009885275.1 Verrucomicrobiota bacterium
GACACTGTCGCCGGATTTGAAGTTGCCTTCGACCAGCTTTTGCCGTCCATGCTTCTTCGCTTCCTTGCGGACACTGAAAGCATGGATGGGATTGTTGGGCTCGGCTTGATGCGAGGCAATCGAAATGGCGAGCGCTACCGGATCCGCGCCCATCGTCAATCCACCGATGCCATCGGCTTTGATGCCGAGTTGCTTTTCAGCGTCACGCAGGATGGGGAACATGACCTGACCGAGCAGCGAAGCGCCACGGGCATCCAGGGTGGTGAGACGACAGTCCACGTAGAGATCGCTCTTCGCGCCGGAAGCGAGGGTGAAGTCGCCGAACATGACGGACTTCTTGAGGAGGATCTGACGGAGTTCTTCGTGGGCGGTGTCGGTATTCATGATAAAAAGTGACGCATCCTGCAACGCATCGGCGTGGAGTCAACCCTTGCTCAAGCAAGACCGTGTTTGATGGGGCGATTACCCCGCATTTCTTACACTGTTCGCAGCGAGACACAGAATCAGTCTGCGAAATGCTTACTAGCAAAAACCACTTCCCCCAGTTGGTAAGCGTTTTGCTTACAAAAGCAGTCAAACTATCCGGTTTGTGACAAAAATATTACCATCACAGACACGGATGCTTGCTCAATAGTGGACAAAGCGCTTGTCTTCCCTAGAGTGCCAGTCTTCTTTTGCCATCCGCATTGACCTTAAACAGATTTTTTAGCCATGCCCAAACTCATCAAGATGCCCAAACTCAGCGATACCATGACTGAGGGAACCCTCGTTAAATGGCATCTCAAAGTAGGCGACAGTGTCGATCTCGGCAAACTCATCGCCGATGTGGAGACTGATAAAGCGACGATGGAGATGGAGGCTTTCGAAAGCGGGATCATTCACAAATTTCTTATTCCTGAAGGTGGCAAGGTCACGGTAGGGGCTGGACTAGTGGTATTGCTCGCCCCCGGAGAAAGTCCACCTGACGACCTGAATGCCTTTGTCGCATCAAGCGCCGATGCACCTACTTCTAAAAAGGATGAACCCAAGAGTAAGGTCGCAACCACGCAAACAGACGCAGCGGCCGCCCGTGTCAGCAGTAAGCTTCCTCCAATCGCACCCGCTCCCAATCGCCGTGTCGCCGTGAACAACGGTCCACGCGTCAAAGCCTCTCCCCTCGCTCGTAAGGTTGCCGAAGATCGCGGTGTGGACTTGTCGCGCCTTCAAGGTTCTGGACCTGGCGGACGTATCATTCGCGCAGACGTAGAGTCAGCGCCTGTAAGCGGAGCTTCCGCCTCTCCGGCAAAAGCCGTGCAATCAATCCGCCCTGTCGCCGGCCCTGATGACCAACGCATTCCTCTCACCGGCATGAGAAACATCATTGCTGAACGTCTCTTCGCCAGCAAAACACAGATCCCTCATTTTTATCTTCAGATGGAAGTCGATGCCGCGCCGCTCATGGCGCTGCGTGCGCACGTCAATGAAAGCTCCGAAAAAACTGGCGGCAATAAATTCACCCTCAATGATTTTCTCCTCAAGTCCGTGGTGCGAGCAGCCGCGACTGTCCCTGCGGTGAATGCCTCATTTGATGGCGATGCCATTGTGCAGTTCAAGCACGTCAATCTGTGTGTCGCCATCGCGGTACCAGACGGTCTCGTCACTCCTGTCATCCGCGCCGCCGAAACTAAGTCGCTTCTAGAAATTAGTCAGGCCGTAAAAGACCTCGCTGGACGCGCTAAAAACAAGAAACTTAGCCCTGATGAATTCGCCGGTGGCACTATCACCGTCAGCAATCTCGGCGCCTACGGCATCGACCAGTTTGCGGCCATCATCAATCCACCGCAGGCCATGATCATCAGTATCGGCAGTATCCGCAGCACCCCTGTCGTCAATGACAAGGGCTTGATCGTCGCGGGTCAACGCATGTGGATCGGACTCAGCGGCGACCACCGGGTTGTCGATGGCGCTGTCGCTGCCACTTTCCTCGCTGAAATGCGCAAACTCATCGAAAGCCCGGCACTGATGCTGGTATAACCGCTCACCTTTTTACCTTACCCACTTACGAAATACTGACTCATGGCAAACTACGATCTTATTGTTATTGGCGGCGGACCTGCAGGTTACGTCGGAGCGATTCGCGCAGCGCAACTCGGAAAAAAAGTGGCTTGTGTCGAAAAAGAACGTGGTGGCGGTACCTGCAACAACTGGGGCTGTATTCCTACGAAAGCATTGCTCCATGATGCGGAGCTCTATCACACGATGACTCATCAAGCGGCTGATTCGGGATTCAAGATCGAGGGGCTTTCCTTTGACTGGACCAAGATCATGAAACGTTCCCGCACCGTCTCCGACAAGGGTGCCGCTGGAGTTGAGTTTCTCTTTAAGAAAAACAAAATCGACTCCATTCGAGGCGAAGCGCGGATCGACAAGACTGGCTCCGTCACGGTGACACTTGCGGATGGCAAAGAGGAAACCCACACGGCAGAAAAAACATTGATCGCCACCGGTTGTGTCACTCGACCCATGCCCGGCTTTCCCTTTAATGGCACTACCGTCATCGGTTCCAAGGATGCGCTCGCGCTACAGACCCAACCCAAGAGCATCGTCATCATCGGTGCGGGCGCGATTGGTATTGAGTTCGCGTATTTCTACAATTCCTTCGGCACCAAAGTAACCGTCGTGGAAATGCTGCCCAACGTCCTACCCGTGGAGGACACCGATGTTTCTGTAGCTTTGGAAAGATCACTCACCAAGCAAGGTTTGACGATCTTGACCAATCACAAAACTGTCAAAACCGAAGCCACCGATAAAGGTGTAAAAATCACCGTGGCCAATGCCAAGGGTGAAGAGAAAGTGCTCGAGGCCGAAGTCTGTCTTGTCGCTATTGGCGTGCTTCCATTGTTACCCGGTGGCGCGGCAACTCCCAAGCTCACCGATCGCGGGTGGTTGCAAACCGATGCCAACTACGAGACCAGCCTCAAGGGCGTCTATGGCGCAGGAGACATTATTGGGCCACCATGGCTTGCCCACGTCGCCAGCTTTGAAGCGGTTCAAGCCATCGAAGGCATGTTTGTTCCCGGTCACAAACCGAAGAAGATCGGCATCTTCCCCGGTTGCACCTATTGCCACCCTCAAGTCGCCAGCACCGGTCTCACCGAACAAGCAGCCAAAGAAAAAGGTCTCAAATACAAGGTCGGTAAATTTTCTTATGCCGCGAGCGGCAAGGCCCGCGCCGTCGGCGAAAGCGAAGGCTTTGTGAAGCTCATCATCGGCGAACCTCATGGCGAAATCCTCGGGGCCCACATCATCGGAGCCGAAGCCACTGAGCTTCTCGCCGAACTGAGCCTAGCCATCACCCTCGAAGCCACCATCGAAGAAATCGAAGCCACCATCCACGCGCATCCCACCCTCTCCGAGATGGTCAAGGAAGCCGCCGAAGTGGCCGCAGGTCATGCGATCCATGTTTAGTCGATCGCGATAACAAAACCAAGACGTGGGGCGTAGCACTGTTTGGGTTCGTAGTAGCCCTTCAGTTCGAACACCGCTTGCATAAGCCGGTCTCTCTGTGCTTCGGATAATGTTACCCTATCAGCGTCGCGTCCTGCCAAACCAGCGACGTCTATTTTTGTTTTATGGCTTGCGAGGACGCAGCGTGCTCCAAATTATACCCATGCCTCCAACCACGAAAAGCGCGGGAAACCAGATGGAATAGAGCGCCGCTTTCGTGGAATGCTCCAAGATGGCAAAGTCAACCTGCACAGGATTGACATAACAGGTGACGACTTTGCCCGCAGGATATCTCTTCAACTGATCATTCGCTTTATCGCGGCTAGAGCTTGGCCCCTCCACACGCCTGATGCGGCTACCCTCTTGGGTCTTTCCTTGAAGCGTGTACCGATATCTGAGATCTGCTCGATAATACAAAGGCGAGTGCGGCGTGGGGCGATCCGTAATCAAGGCTGAAGAAATGATGACCGCCTCCACAGCGGTCCAACTCCGAGTCTCTTCAGCCCGCTGATAACTGTGCCAGAGCTCCCTGACAAATAGGCTCCCAGCCATCACCAGTATGAGCCCCATGGTGACTTTGATAAACTTAGCGCCTGCGGTGGATGTCATCAATCTACCTTCCACAGGATGCCGCAACGGTAAATCACCTTCGCTGATAAAAAACACATGCGTACTCCACAGCAAACCGCTAACATGAAAATCGATTTGAGTTTTACGCTGTCCTGTTCCCATGACGATATCTCCTGCTTCCTGTGCCCGATGGATTCTTCAAGAACCAGACCCCGCCACATGGAAGTCTATTCAAGACAGTCCTCTTGGCGACTCTCTGCCGCCGCTTATTTGTCGCCTGTTGGCCCTGCGCGGCTTGAATGACGAAAAGAGCGCCAGAGCCTTCCTTCATCCGAAATTGGCAGAATTAAGTGACCCCTTTCTCCTGCCGCAAATGCAGGAAGCGGTTCAGCGTATTTTTCAAGCCATTGATCAAAAGGAAGCCGTCATCCTCTATGGTGACTACGATGTCGATGGCGTCACCTCCCTGACCTTACTCACCCTGACGCTCCGAGCCTTCGGACTTACGGTGAATTCTTACCTGCCGCATCGCATGGAGGAAGGCTACGGATTGAGCCGCGAAGGTCTGGCGAGGAGCTTTGAAAAACATGGTAAACCGCATTTACTCATCGCCCTAGATTGTGGCACCTGCTCTATCGATGAAGCCGCATGGTTGCGCACGGAAGGTGTGGACTGCGTCATTGTTGATCATCATGATCCGCTAGAAATAAAGCCCGACTGTCTTGCCTTGATTAATCCCAAACTCAATGGCGCCTTCACCTATTTCTGCACCGTGGGCTTGGTCTTCAAACTCGCTCATGCCCTGCTCAAGACTCGCAGGCTAGAGCACTTCGATCTTCGCGAACAACTGGATCTCGTCGCCATGGGCACGGTGGCTGACCTAGTTCCGCTGCGCGATGAAAATCGAGTCATTGTGCAAAGGGGATTGGATAAACTTACCGAAACTAAACGTCCCGGACTGTGCGCCTTAAAAATCATCGCCGGCATGGATGGTCCAGTGCAAGCCCATCACATCGGTTTTCGTCTCGGCCCAAGACTCAATGCCGCAGGACGACTCGACACCGCACAGACCTCACTCGATCTACTGCTATGCGAAAACTTTAACGATGCGCGAGATGGCGCCGCCTTGCTCGATAAACACAATCGAGAACGACAAGATGTGGAGGCGGTGGTGCAAAAAGCAGCCGCTCTCATGTTGGATTCTGATCCTTCCATTGCGATGGCGTCCTGTATTGTTTTAGGATCGCGCCATTGGCATCCGGGTGTGGTCGGCATTGTCGCCTCGCGCATCATGCGGGAATATCATCGCCCCACACTGCTACTGGCGATCAATGACGAAGGGTTGGGCAAAGGAAGCGGCCGCAGTGTTCCCGGTGTCTCTCTCGTTCAAGCGCTCGACAGTTGTCGCCATTTGTTGATCCGCGGTGGGGGCCACCCCATGGCGGTCGGCATTTCACTGACGGAAGAAAACATCCCCGCATTCCGGGCTGCCATGAGCGCTTCTGTTGAAACTCAAATCACGGCAGACGAACTCACCCCGCGTCTGCACCTCGATGCAGAGCTCTCTCTGGCCGACTTGACTCCAGATTTTCTCCAGCACTACAACGAACTGGAACCCTTCGGCATGGGTAATCCCGAGCCCTTGTTTCTCTGTCGCCATGTCGAACCGCAACTCCCAGGACAGATACTCAAAGACAAACACTGGAAACTACAATTGCATCAGGATGGTAAAATGCGCCCCGCCATTTGGTTCAATGCGCCATGGCAAAATCCCCCGCCCCCTCCTTGGGATGTCGCCCTAAAAATCCAACGTCACCTCTGGCGTGGTCAGGAATCGTGGCAACTGATGATCAGCGATGTGAGAAGCGCAGAGGGGTAAAGTAGCTTTTGATCTAGAACATCGAGCTTGCCAACATCCTCCTAAAAGTGCCATATAAAGCAATCCCTCTGCGCCCCAGCGCAGAAGAACTTAATGTTAGGTGTCAGCGCGTATGACGATATCTGTTACCAGAACATCCACTTCGATTGCGGCGGTTCTTGTGTCGCTCGCGTGTTTGGTCGTCATGGTGTTCATGCTGGCTGGCCCAGAATACTTTCTTGGTCTGCTTTGGGGAGCGGCATTGCATATCGCGGTCATTTCAGCAGTCGCTGGAGTTGTCAGGCTGCCATTCAGACGAGGAGGCTTCGTGCTCTCTGTCGTTTGCGGTGCGAGCAGTGCGCTTGCAGGGTTTCTGATTGTATTGGCTTACGCGATGTCGAGGATATGACACCTAACCCCCAAATCAGCATCGGTCGCGAAGCGCACTGATGATGGTGGTTGTTGGACGAACCCGCGGTGGTGTTACCTGCGCCTTTGGCCGGAGCGATTGCCCTCTTTGCGTATAGCTTCCACGACAGTTTGCCGCATTAGTAGTGATGGCATCTTGCCGTCATGTGTTCACTTAGGGATGCTGACGGCAGGATGCCGTCACTACTTTGAGTTTCCAAGCGACGAGGGCGTCGCTTCTACTTCGACCGCGACGCAGCGCGGCCCTACCTCATAAAAATGGTAGGGCGTCGCTGCGTCGAGTCCGTCTTTTTTCCGGGGGAGGCCCCTGATGGCAGCATGAATCTGATGCGCCAATCGTGTTATTGCAGATGCTGGAGGAAGCCGAGGACGTCTTCTTGCGTGATCAGCGAGTCACAAGCCACGCCGCATCGCGCATATCCGGCGTTTTACCTAACACCGCCTAACCCCCTCCTCATCCCAAAGGAATCTTCGCCTCACTCTTGACGTGGCATGAAGTCGTTGCATTCTTGAAAGGGTTACTGGCTGCTAAACAAGCACCGCACTTTATGCATCATCGTCATCTCCTCGCTGGCCTCTTTTCACTGACACTCACCGTCACCGCATCATCTCAAGATGCCCTGCCGCCCATTCGCACGTTTCTGGATCTGGAGGCTTACGCGTCGCAACTAGCGCAGAAGCCTTATGAGGCTCCAACCATGAAGCTAGATCCGTTCTTTGAAGGTTTAAAATATGATGGCCATCGACAGATCCGATTCAAGCCGGACAAGGCTTATTTTAACGCGGTGGCAGACTCTTATCAGGTCGAGTTTTTTCATCCAGGCTGGATGTTCAAGAAGCCAGTAAATTTTTTCCAGATCGACGACGGTCAGCCCACTGCTGTGCCATTTAACAAAGACTTGTTCGACTATGGCCAGTCAACGCCCCCTGAAGGCGCCACTTATCCCACGGGCTACAGTGGCCTGCGATTGCTCGCGCCGAACTCCATGAGGAATCAACGTTTTGAGTTTCTCGTTTTTCAAGGTGCAAGTTACTTTCGTGCTGTGACATCCAAGCTGGGCTGGGGGCTTTCCGCCCGTGGTCTAGCCATCAACACGGTGGGTGGCGAGCCCGAAGAGTTTCCTGATTTTACCTACTTCTGGTTCATCAAGCCAAAGGCGGGAGACAAGGTGTTTCAATTTTATGCGCTACTCAACGGAACCAGCGTATGCGGCGCTTATCAATTCGAAGTGAGTCCTGGAGAAACCACCGTCATGCGCATCAGCGGTTCTTTGTTTCTACGTCGCCCTGTGAAACTCCTCGGACTGGCTCCTTTCTCCAGCATGTTTTGGTATGGTGAAAACTCTCACCCAAAACCCATGGATTTCCGCCCTGAAGTGCATGACTCCGATGGCTTGCTCATCGAACAAGCTTCCGGCCCCATGATCTGGCGACCTCTCGATAACGGAAAAGAACTGCGTCACAGCGTCTTTTCGATTGAAGGCGTCAAGGGTTTCGGCTTGCAAGAGAGAGATCGTGACTTCAAGAACTTCGAAGACCTTGAAGCGCGATACCATGATCGCACGGCTGTGTGGGTAGAGCCCATCGAGGGTTTTGGCCGTGGGAAACTGCACTTGATCGAAATTCCAACCGGCGAAGAAACTTGGGACAACGTTGTCAGCATGTGGGAGCCCGATGTTTTGCCAACCGCTAAAGAGCCCCTGCGCTTTGCCTATAATTTGAAATGGCTGCGTGAAAAGGAACACGAGCTTGCCAAGGTCACCTCCTCTCGTTGGGGCGAAGGTGTGGCTACGACAGAGATTCCCAATGACTACGTATTCGTCGTTGATTTCACGAAGGGTAAACCTGCTGCGAACAAGGCCGCCGACTGGTTGCCAGAAGTCCAAGTAAACATTCAAGGTGACGCTAAAATAATCGACAAGCGCGTCATGCTTAATCCTGAGACCGGTGGCTGGCGCGCATTCTTCAAATTGGATATTCCTCCCGCCACGAAACTTTTGGAGGTGACTTGTGACCTTCTGGATGACAAGCAACCACTTTCGGAACGCTGGGATTATCAATGGCGCCGTTAGAAACAGCAGTGAGCAGCCCCATGGAGGCTGTCACCATTCACTTCGCACCAAAGACGGGTTCGGAAGAGGAATGGAATGAAGCTTATGCCCGACTCGCTGATTACTTCCGTGCGTACCGCTTGCACAACCGAATCCGCCGAACCCAATTGATTTTGGAAACGCTTCGTCGGGCCGCGGACGCTCATGAAATAGACCCGAAGCGATCTCCCACTTCTCATGCCATTGAGCAAGCGCGCGCGATGCTTCGCGAATGGCTCGGCCAAATTTATCAAGGCATGGAGCTGACTGAATCGCAAATCGAAGGATCCGGACGCCTTGGGTTCCATCTTTGCGACGGCCCCGGTCGCTGGCCCCATTTCTTTATTGATCGTGACAATCTACCTCCAGACATGGCTGAAGCCATGCGCTCAGCGATTCGTACTTCTGGTCCACGATTACAAGTCTCCAAAATGACACCGCGCCCGATCGATCTTGGTTTGTTCGATGACGGCGAAGAGGAAGGTGAGGAGGGCAGTGTGTCTTCAACACTGCGTTACTTGATTTTGTTCATCATCATCACTGGGGTTTTAGCGACGGTTTATTGGCTGACGAGATGAATACTTCCCCCCCAAGTTCTTCAAGCGAGAGCAACAATAGCTCGCGCCTTACCCCCCTTCAAACGCATGCGGGGATTCCTTCGCTGGCCACCACTCGATTGCGCCGGACAACATTTTTTTCCTTCGTCTTTCTTGGCACCGTAGTGGGCATCTGGCTCATGTTTCTCATGCTTGATGTGGATGGTGTGACTTGGTATGAGGCGGCATTGCTCGCGGTCTTCGTGCCACTTTATTATCAGTTGAATGTCGGCTTCTGGACAGCGCTCATCGGGGTCTGGATGATGAACCGTCCCAAGCCCGACCCCCTTGATCTTAATCGCACCATCACCAATGATGATCTCGAAGCTCCATTAAATGCCACCACGGCGATCATTGTGCCCGTATACAATGAGGATGTCACACGTGTTTTCGAAGGGGTGCGGGCAGTCTATAATTCACTGCAAAGAACTGGCAAACTCGAGCACTTCGACTTTTTCATCCTCAGTGACTCTGATGATTCGAACAAATGGATCGAAGAGGAAGCCGCTTGGTTGGAACTCTGTCGCCAGCTCAATGCCTTTGGTCGTATTTTTTATCGTAAACGCCGCACACCCATTAACCGTAAGAGTGGCAATGTCAGCGACTTTTGTCGCCGCTGGGGCAAGCGCTATCGCTACATGATCGTGCTTGATGCCGATAGCATCATGGCCGGCTCTTTGCTGGTGAACATGGTGCGTATCATGGAGAAAAATCCCGGCGTGGGTATCATCCAGACCTTCCCTAAACAGATCGGAGCTGATACCTTGCTTGGTCGAGTGATGCAATTTGCCCAAGCGCTTTATGGTCCAGCTTTTATCGCCGGACTCAATTACTGGCAGTGCGGCGAAGCGAATTTCTGGGGGCACAACGCCATCATTCGTCTTGCCCCGTTCATTGAATATTGCGCACTCCCTCCGCTGCCGGAGAAGGTGCCATTTGGTGGTCACATCATGAGTCATGACTTCGTGGAAGCTGCCCTCATGCGCAAAGCTGGCTATGCCGTTCGCTTGCTATACACGGATGAAGGCAGTTACGAAGAAGGGCCACCGACGCTTATCGATACGTTGAAGCGCGACCGCCGTTGGTGTTTGGGTAACATGCAGCATTTCTGGCTCCTCTTCGCCAAAGGATGGCATCCCATCAGTCGTTTAAATTTTTATCATGGCATCATGAGTTATGTCAGCTCGCCATTGTGGTTCCTCTTCCTCGTCTTGGGCACCGTAACAGCTAGCACCGGTCAGGGCATGATGGGACAACAGGCAACTTTTGCGGGACAATTACTGCTCGGATTGACTGTCATGTTTATCTTTCTGCCCAAAATGCTGATTCTGATGGATGAAGTTCTCACGGGGCGACTCTTCAAACCGTTCCGGTTACGTTTACTCACCGTTGTAAGCAGTCTGTTAGACACATTTATTTTCGCCTTCATGGCCCCGATCATGATGATCTTCCACAGTCAGTTCGTGGTGAAGACCATTCTCGGTCAAGGCGTACGCTGGGTGGCACAACGGCGAAAACTGGGCACAGGCATCGACTGGCGTGAACCCATTCTGACCTTTGGTTCTACAGCCATTTTAGGACTGGGCTGGGGCGCACTCGCTTTCTTTATCTCTAAACCATTCTTACTCTGGATCAGTCCTGTGCTCATCGCCCTCGTCGTCGCTATTCCCTTTGCGATTATGACGTCCAGCACTCGCTCTTTACAGCGCTTCGGGCTTTTTCTAACGCCTGAGGAACTTTATCCCCCGCCAGTCTTACAAGCACTGGAAGAGCATCTCGATGAAGTTAAGGATCGCCCTAAGATGCAACCCGAGCTGGAGCAGCGTTTCGGTCTCGTACAGGTTTGTCTTGATCCGTATGTCAACGGACTGCATGTCAGCTTACTGCGCCGGAGGAAAAACCCCCATCACTCGCGCGAGTATTTTATATACCTCAGTCACAAGCTCATCTCTCAGGGGCCCAACTCCATCACCTCCCGCGAGCTCACAGCCGTCATGTATGATGCCGACATCGTGACGCATTTGCACTACGAACTCTGGTCATCCTCTGAGGACACGCTTGCTCCCTTCTGGAAGCTGGCCATCCGGCAATACAATCTCATCGCACCGAACCCCTTCATCCATTTGCTGGCTCAAAAGGAAGTGGCGGCTTAGCAAAGATCGCATCCGCTTTTCTGGCGAGTTCAAAGTCGAGGGTCGTCAATCCGCCCTTGCTGTGGGTACTGAGACTGAGCGTCACGGTGCGCCAGCCGACGAAAATATCAGGGTGATGATTCGCCTCCTCCGCAACGCGCGCCATGTCGTATACAAAGGCAATGCCTGCCATGTAAGATGGGAAGCGAAAGTCTCGGGAGATTTCCCTCCCTTTCAGTGACCACTCGGTAATAGTGGCAAGTTCGGCAGCAACGGTGGTTTCATCGAGCAATAGGGCCATAGGGGAAGGTGTCACGCTTTCAGCGTTGCGCATCCTTTTTGCCTTGCAAGGCTCGGTGTTGCACTTATAAACAGCGTTCCCCCAGCGCACCACGCTATTAAATATTTACACTTCAACCTCCGCAACACATGGGCAACATCTACAACAACGTCGTCGCAACCGTAGGGAAAACCCCTTTAATCAAACTCAATCATGTCACGGCTGGGCTGGAAGCCACTGTGGCCTTAAAGTGTGAATTCTTCAATCCTCTCGGCTCCGTCAAAGATCGTATCGGCATGGCCATGATCGAAGATGCAGAACAACGCGGCATCTTGAAAAAGGACACGATCATTGTAGAGCCCACCAGCGGTAACACAGGCATCGCTTTAGCTTTTGTCGCTGCCTCGAAAGGCTACAAACTCATTCTAACCATGCCTGAAACCATGAGCGTAGAACGTCGCACTCTGCTCGCCCTACTCGGTGCTGATCTTGTACTCACTCCCGGATCTCAAGGGATGAAAGGAGCTATCGCAAAGGCCGAGGAAATCGTCAAGACCACTCCGAATGCCTGGATGCCCCAACAGTTCGAAAATCCCGCCAATCCCGCCATCCACGAAAAAACTACCGCTGAAGAAATTTGGGCAGACACGGATGGAAAGATCGACTTCTTCGTCGCCGCCGTCGGAACCGGTGGAACCATTACGGGAGTGTCCCGCGTCATCAGCAAACGCAATCCCAACTTTAAAGCCATTGCCGTTGAGCCTGAAGCATCACCAGTTATCTCTCAAACGCTTGCTGGCGAGCCTGTCCAACCCGGTCCGCATAAGATTCAAGGCACAGGTGCCGGCTTCGTCCCCAAAAACCTCGATCTCTCTCATGTCAGTGAAGTGATCAAGGTTTCCAACGATGACGCATTCGTCATGGCCCGTCGTCTTGCCATGGAAGAAGGCTTGCTCGTAGGCATCTCCACCGGAGCCAACGTCATTGCCGCCCTTCAGGTCGCCGCCCGTCCGGAGAACAAGGGCAAACTTATCGTCACCATAGGTTGCTCCACTGGTGAACGCTATCTCTCCACTGCACTAGCCGACGATGCTCGCGCCAAGGTAGGTGCATAAATCGTGTGATCATTCAAGTTACCCCTAGAAAATCTCTCTCATGTCCAACGCCAATTCCAATCCTGTGACAGAAGCCCAACTGGTGGATGTCCCGCAAAACAAGGTCGAGCAATTCCTTGAGCAAAACTTCAAGAAAATCGTGTTGGCCTTTGTTTTATTGGCGCTGCTATTGGGAGTAATTGGAGTCTCTCGGCATTTTCAAGCGCAGACCGAACTTGAAGCAGCAAAAGCATTCACTTCAGCAGCCAATGCAGAAGATTGCGAACTTATCATTCATAAATACCCCGGCTCTGTGGCAGCAGGCAATGCCCTCCTCTTAAAATCAGATCTGCTTTGGCAAGCGGATAAAAAGCCCGACTCCATCAATGAATTGGTTCTCTTCCTCAAGGAACAACCACAGCACACACTGAGCCCCTATGCCATGCTCGCACTCGCGAGCAAATATGCCTCGACCGGCGACAGCATAAGCGCCAAAAAAACCCTTGGTGACCTTCTCAGTGCCTATCCAAAAAGTGAAGTTGCTGCCGGTGCTCAAGCATTGACTGGCGACTTGCTCTGGTCCGAAGGCAAAATTGAAGAAGCTAGGAAAATCTTCGAGGGACTTCCTAGAAATTACCCTGGCAGCACCTTCCTTGGCGAAACGGAAGAGCGTCTTAAAATGATGAACTCCGGATTACCTATGGTGGAACTTGATCCTCCGCCAGCACCGCCTGCGCCTGTAACTCCCGCTGTAACACCCACAGCACCTCTCTTGCCCGTTCCCGGATTAAAACTGCCAGCGACTCCAGCTCCAGCTCCAGCGACTCCAGCTCCAGCGACTCCAGC